>JADFMM010000170.1 GCA_022563885.1 Planctomycetota bacterium
AATCCAAACTCAACCCTGTCATGAGCGGACTGTTAGGATAAGGAGACACACCGCGAGGTGCAGATACGCCAGTGTTGGCACCCGCTGAAGCTGTCAGCGTAAGGACGAGAAGATACGGTACTGCTCTCAGCAATTTCTTGCCCGTCCCTAAGGCTAGCCAGCATCGAATTGAATATGTGCCTTCGGCGCATCCTTCAGGATTTCATCAAGAAGGGGCTGTAAACGCTTCCGAACGGTATCGGCTTGTGGTCCGGTGACCGGGGACTGTTCCAGCCAATCGTTGGGCACATCGTAGAGCGACCCGTCGGCATAGAGCTTCCAACGCCGGTCGCGGACGAAGCATTTGAAGGGTGCACTCTTCAAACCGTTCCGTGAATAGGAGACGAATATCCAGTCGCGGGCCTTACTTGAGTCGCCACGCAGCAAGGACAGGAAGCTCTGGCCGTCCGTGCCTACTGGGATATTTGATCCCGTCACTTCAGCGATGGTTGGCAGCACGCCGGCGAAATCGATGGGCGAATCGATGACTGTGCCCGGTTGGATGTGTCCCGGCCAGTTGGCCACGAAGGCCACCCGCGTCCCGGCGTCTGTGGTCATTCCCTTGCCACCCTTGATCTGCCCGCGTCCGGGGAAGGGTGAAGTGATCGACTTGTTGGTGCCATTGTCGCCCGTGATCATAATCAAGGTGTTCTCGCGCAGGCCGAGTTCGTCCAGCTTGGTGACGATGCGGCCGATCGTCTTGTCCATGTAGGCGACCATGTCGCGGAAGTGATCTCGGGCTTTTCTGCCTGCGTCCTGCTTAATCCGGCTGTTCCAACTGGGGCTATCGGGTGTGGCCACAAAGGGGTTGTGCACCAGGATCATGGGATAGTAGACGAGGAATGGACTCTCCTTCTTGCGCTCGATGAAATCGATGATGTGGTCAGTGACAAGGTCGGGTCCATATTTGCCCTCGGTGTCCTCGACCAATTCTCCGTTGCGGAAAAGAGTCGGCGATTTGTAACGCGAGCCCTTCGATCGCAATTCTTTGATCGTGGCATTTCTGTTCTCGTTGCGGGCGCCGAAATGCCAGAGGCAGTATTCGTCAAATCCGGCCTTGAAGGGGCCATTCAAGTCTCCGGCCGAGAGCTGCCACTTACCGGCGATGCAGGTGGCGTAGCCATTGGCCTTGACCATCTTGGCGAAGGTCGGCTGCGAGAGATCGAGTCTGCCGAATTCCGTGTAGTTACGGAAATTAAAACGCCCGGTCATGATCTTCACTCGTGAGGGGGTGCAAAGGGGTTGAGCGTAGGCCTGGGTGAACTTTGCTCCGGTCTCGGCAAGCCGGTCGATGTTGGGCGTCGAATAAAATGGGCTGCCGTAGCCGCTGTAGCATTCGAAACCGATATCGTCCGCCATGATAAGGACGATATTAGGCTTGTCACCGCCTGCGGCGGCGTGGGAGGCCGAGTTTAAGCACAGCAGTGCCAACATAATTGACTTTAACAACTTGAGTAATTTGATTGCCTGAAACGTCGAACCTGTCATCTGTTTTCTCCGAGAGTGAGAAGAGAAACTGGCGTTTACGCTTTCTTTGCCGCCTCCGGAAGGATCAAGTTGTCTTGGACCTGCTGATGATTGACCATGTTGGAGATGGTGGCGCTGATGTGCGGATGTCTCAGTGCCCAGAGGTAGGCCTTCTGAGGCAGTTTCCAGTCACCGCCAACCTCGGCATTCAAGGCGGCGATTCTGGACGCATCTACCGCCCCACGGCCTGGTCCCGGATAAACGGGACGAGCGACCTTCATGGAGATCACACCGAGTTGTGCCTCGGCGGCAAGCTTCAATGCGCTCGACAGGCGGCGGTGATTGACGATATTGCAGGCCACCATGGCCACGGCGTATTGCTTCGACTTCACCGCGGCCTCGAGTACGCCGGCCGGGTCGGAATGCGCGGAGACACCGAGATGACGTACCTTTCCGGCTTTCTTCAACGTCTCGAAGGCCTCGAAGATCTCCGGGTAGTTGAGCAGTTCTTCGGCACTGCTGGCGCCATGGGGACACATGAGGATGTCGAGGTGATCCGTCTCTATTCTCGCCAGGCTTTGATCCACCGAATCGAGGATCAATTGCCGGTAGTTCTTGTCTCGATCGATTAGGTGGCCATACTTCATTTCCATCACATTGCTCAGGGCGGCCGCCTCCAGCTCGCCTATCTGGCTGTCGAAGTAATTGACCAGATAATCGGGGTCGGCTGCACGCTTGGCCTCGATGTTGTCCTGGGCCAAGGTCTTGAGCTTCTTCTGCTCGCTCTCGGACTGCTTGTCGAAGATCTGCTGAAAAAGTTCTTTACGGTTGTCGTCCCAGAGGCTCACCTTCGAGTTCAAGAAGAAGGTGTCACGGTTGCGCGCCTTGATGACCTTGGCATAGGCCCGTTCACTTTCGCCCTGGCCGTAGGCTGGCGCCGTATCGAGATAGTTTAGACCGGAGTCGAGGGCCCGCAGCACATGGTCATAGTTCTCCGGTCGAATCTCATTGCCGCCCATGACGACCCCGGAGACCATGAAGCCGGTCTTGCCCAGGGGACGATAGGACATGCCGGATTGGCGGTTGCGCCATTCTTGCGTCACTGCCGATTGCGCCAAACCGGAGCAGCCTGTGCTCAGGGCGAGGGCGGTCCCACCTGCGGTCTTCAGAAACGCACGTCTGGTTTTCATGGTGTCCCCTTTTGTCTAGCACCGATTTCAGCTTTGGCCCGAGTATAGCGTTTTTGCTTCGTCGCCACCAGTAGCGCGTCCAGTCTTCGGGGCGAGATCATGGTCCAGTGCCACGGCCCGTGTAGTCGGTTCAAACTCGAAATCCGAATATCGAAATCCGAAACAAGCACAAAATACAAATGACAAAAATTCTAAACAGCGGCTTGCCAGTTTTTGTCATTCGGACCTTGTGATTTTGGGTTTGTTTCGGATTTCGGATTTTGATATTCGGATTTCCGCGCTTGGGCTCCCAGCCCCATTCAGCGGCCATAGAAATAAGCGTGCCGTGCTTACGATGGTATAAGCACGGCACAGATGCATTTGCTCGGGATAGCGGCCGCCGAGCGTTGACAAGCATCGGCGGCTGAGTGGCCGACAGAGAGGTTCTCCCCTCCTCACACCTCAACGACACCCCTTCTAATCTGGTCCAGCTCGATGGATTCAAACAGGGCCTGAAAATTTCCTTCCCCGAAACCCTCGTTGCCCTTCCTCTGAATGAACTCGAAGAATATGGGACCGATGCTCTCTTTGGTGAAGATCTGCAGCAATAGGCCGCCCCCCTGGGCTTCGCCGCCATCGATCAGTATATTGAGGTCTCGTAGGGCATCGACATCTTCGCCATGGCCTGGCACCCTATCATCTACCAGGTCGAAGTAAGCATCTGGCGTTTCCTGAAACGGGATGCCGTTGTTTCTCAGGGTTCGAATGGTGGCGTAAAGGTCTGAACTCGACAGCGCAATATGCTGTATGCCCTCTCCATGGTATTTGTCGATGAATTCCTGGATCTGTGATTGTTCATCAAGAGATTCATTGAGAGGAATCATAATTTTTCCACCGGGGCTGGCCAGGGCCTCACTGTACAGCCCTGTTTTCTTCCCTTCGATACGGAATGAACGCAGTTTCCTGAACCCAAATACGGTCTCGTAAAACTCCCGCCACCTGGCAAGATTTCCTCTCTCCAAGTTGTGAGTCAGATGGTCTACCGTCAGCAGCCCGGCGCTGGGGTGGCTCGTCTCCTTATGATTCAGAACATCCCATAGTGCCTCTTGGCAGCCATCGTCCACCAAATAGATCAACGACTTGCCAACGCCTTTTAGGGCGGGAATATCATAATCCGTCAACTCCGCTGCAGTGGCCCCTAGGGCGATCGCTTGCGTCTGGGCCTCCCTAGCATTGTCCACGCGAAAGCCGAGGGCGCAGGCACCCCGGCCGTGGACACTGCGAAACTGCTCGGCATTGCCACCGGCACTGGGGTTTGAAATGAAGCGTATGGACCCCTGAGAGTACAGTTCGATGGGCCGATCGCCATGTTGTCCGGTTTTCGCAAAGCCCAGATTGTCAAAAATGGCGGCCAGGAGTTGCGGATTGTTTCCCGAGAACTCAACGAAGACTAAACCATCGGTTTTTACATATTCACGCGACATGATCTCTTTCCCTTCTCCATAGAAATGAATAATCAGAAGACCTGGTGGACCGACGCATCAGGCAACGGCATTGCCGATCCAGTCTCTTATTAGGGTGATCAGCAATTGCCTATCCTCTTCAAGCATTTGGGTATGCCTCAGACTAGGACAGTGACTTACGGTCACTTTGCGACAGTTCGGCACATGCCGAAACATGTCATAGAATTGATTCTCATGGTTGAAATTTTCTATCTGTCCTCCCGTGTAAATATAATAAATGCTCACCTCCCTCTCCAACAGCCTCTCCAAAATCGCCGACGCTTCCTGCAGTGCCATGTACTGATAATTGACCAATTTAAAGTCCACACCCTCAATTCGCATTTCAGTCTCTGCGTCCTGATGCCTACGCTGAGGATGGAGGCCAATGACCTTTAATGCTTTGATCGCAACTCTATTGAGAAAATGACGGCTGAAAATGCTAAACCATTGCCAACGCTTTGTTCTATACGCATGGGGATCAATAAGTACGACTCCCTTGACCCTAGGGTCTTCGTCTGCGTATCTAAAGGAATCTTCGGCGCCCGAGCACAACCCGCAGAGGAGACAGCGTTGGGTGCCAAACGTCGATTCAAGGAAGTTGACGGCCGCCTCCAGGTCCCAATGGGTTCTGTCCAAGAGGGTGGCATCCGCATGGAGGATTTCGCTATTGCCCAGGCCACCCAAATCGAAGCGTAGGGTAGAGACGCCTATATCCGCCACCTCCCGCGCCAACTGGGTATACAGGCCGTAGGGCCCCGATTTTGTCGTTAGGCCCGCCGAAACCAAAATCAAGACGCAATCGGGATTGCTTTCATGTTCAGGGAGCGTCATGACCCCATGCAAGCGATTCTGTTCGCCGAATTGGACCGCCTGTTCCTTCATGCGTTTCCCTCCTCGAGCAGCATGACAGCCGCTTCGACGATGTCTCTGTCTGAAATGACCTTGGTGAAGCTCAGTGATCTGCTCCAATGGCAGTGACAGTCCAATCGGACCAGCTTGATTCCGGTGTCCCCGTCGGGATGGGGCGACAGTGCTTCCGGTACGATGGTATCGTGGGTGGCCAAGACACTGGGCTGTGTCGGAAAACTCGATCTGGCTTCGAGCGACCCTTTTTCTTGAATCGTTTTATCTGCTGCTGTCGCAGCAACGGTGGGATCAAGGCAGCCGCCGTTGTCCGCCTGGCCGCATCCGGCTGCATCGACGGTAGAACAAACATCGCCCGCTTCGCCGCCTTTGCCGGGCGAAAAAATTTCTCGCTCTCGGGCCGACGACGGAGTTTTCCGACAAAGCCTGGGTGAGCTACGGCGCATGAAGCATTCTTTGCTGATTTGAATGGACTTTAGTTCCTGGATCAGTCTGTCGGAGTAAGTTTTGCCGAGTAATTCTTCGTATCCCTCCCGTCTGCGTGGGAGTTTTAGATTGCGAATGGTGAGCCAATTCCAAATCGTCTCGCTGTGTTTTTTAGATTGCTCCTGATAGTGGCATTCGCCTGAAAACACGGGATCCCACAGCACGCAGCCGTCCATGGCCTCGCTGTCAAAGGCATTGAGCGCGAGCGTGGCGCCGAGTCGAACGCCGAAGATGATAGGCGGTTTTCCGCTTCGTGCGGTCAATTCTCCATAGGCGGTGATGCAATCCTCTTGCCAGCGCCGCAAATCGGCATCTCTGTCGCGTCCCTGGGAATCTCCGGTTCCGTAGTAGTCGAATCGTAAAACCGGTATGCCGGCGCGACACAGCCTGGTTGCGATGTTCCTCAAGAGGAAGTGACAGCGCATGTATTCATGCCAGATGGGTGGACAGATGAGGACGGGGCGTTTGTCGGTCCCTTTCTCCACCGGGTGAAACACGCCGTAGAGACTGTCGTCCCCTCCGAAATAGAAGGAAGTCGATGGATCGATGGTCCGAACGGAGGCCGTTCGATGCATGGGTTGCGCTGCGACGCCCAGGGATTCATCACACAGGCGTGCCAAGACCTGCAATGATTCTCTTAGCACATCCATGCCATCAATGGTGACGCCGATTCGTCTTTGTGTCTCAATAATGAAACTCATTGCCAGCAAGGAATCCCCTCCCAGGAGTAAGAAGTTGTCCTCCCGTGAGATGCTTTCGAGCCTAAGGAGTTCACGCCAAATCTCCGCCAAGTCTTTTTCGGTGGGGGTGTTCGGTGGCAGTAGTGTCTTGGTCGTGATTTGCGGCCCCAGATCCGGCAACGCATTTCTGTCCACTTTTAAGTTGTGATTGAGTGGCAAGGCCTCCAATTCGACAAAGAAGGTGGGCACCATGTAGTCGGGAAGGTGTTGGGCCAGGTAGTGTCGTATCGAAGGGGTTTCCACCTCGGCATTTGGCTCTGAGACGAAGAAGGCCGCGAGGACCTTCTCGCTGGCACCGTGCTGTCTGGCGACGGTCAATCCCTCGCGGACACCGGGCGCCTTCCGCAAGTGATAGTCGATTTCACCTAGCTCAATCCGCATACCTCGAAGTTGAATCTGAAAATCGAGACGGCCCAGCAATTCCAGGTCGCCCTGGTGATTCAAACGTCCTCGATCGCCGGTGCGATAGAAACGCTTGCCCTGGTGGTAGAAAAACTTTTCCGCTTCCAGCTCGGGACGGTTCAGATAGCCGGGGACGACGCCCTTGCCGCCGAAGCAGACGTCACCCACAACGCCCTGGGGGACGAGATGGTCGTCGCTATCGACGAGGATGAGCGACACATTGTCGAAGGGTTTGCCGACATGGGTGCGTTCGATGGGCAGGTCATGGGGGTAAAAATGGGTACACCCCATGCAGCTTATCTCACTGCATCCGTAAATGACGAAGAGTTCACTCTGAGAGAATATGCCTCGTAGTGCCCTCAGGAGTTCGGGAGGCACCATGTCGCCTCCCGATGACAGGTGCCGGAGTTTCTGGAAGACGGAATAGTCCGAAACGTGCTGCTGAAGGTGCCTTACCAGGCCCTTGAGCAAGGCTGGACCGGCGTGAACGACTGTCACCTGCTGCAGTACGTTCGCCAGGGAGGCGGGATCGAGAATCCTGTTCCGATCGAGTATCACCAGAGTGCCACCGGCAACCAAGGGTGACATCAACTCGAACAGACTAATGCTAAAGGAGAAGGAAGCCAGTGCCGGCATGCGGTCATCGGCGCAAAACCCGTATCGCCGCTGTGCGGTGTAGATCGTGTGGATGAGGTTGGCATGGTTGGCGACCACACCCTTAGGTTTGCCCGTGGTGCCTGAGGTGTAATAGATCGTGGCCGGCAGCGTCAGGTCGTATTCGACATCGGGATTGTCGGAATTCTGGGATTGTAACGCCGAAGCGATGCGATCAAGGTGCACGACGGAATAGGTGTCGGCCGCGGGAATGGTCGAGAGGTGTGAGTGGGTCAGTACGAGGGTGGGCGCGGTGTCCTCGATGATCATGCCTACCCGGTGAACGGGGTAGCTCGGATCCAGGGGGATGTAAGTCCCACCCAGTTTGAAAATCGCCAGCAGGGCGGTGGCGATGTCCAGGGAGGGTTCTACGCAGACGACGATTCGTGACCCAGGCCGCACATGCTTCGCCGCGAGGAAATGGGCCAATCGATTTGCCTGTTGATTCATGGATTCGTAGGTCAGGGACGTCGTCCCATACTGGACGGCGACGTCGTTGGGCCGGCGTTCGGCGTGGTGCTCGATCTCCCGGTGGAGGGGACGTGAGGGGTACAGGGCTTGCCTGCCCGTGCAGGCCTGTTTGAGCAATTGCAGCTCTGTTTTCCGCATCAGCGTAAGGTCCTTGAGCGCTAGCCGGTCGCCCTTTTTCGCGCTCGACAGTATCTGCTGGTAGTGTTCAATGATCCGGAAAACGGTTTCTCTGTTGAAGACGGCCGCATTATAGTGAATTCCGGCATGCAACTGCGTGTCTTGCCACCACAGGGAGATGTTCAGGTCGGGTTCCGAGGCCGAGCTTTGCTTGCCTGCCTCCTCTTCTGAGGGACACATGTCTCTTTCCCATATCGAGATGGTCACGGCAACTGACTCATGCCCAGGGTCTGCCCCTTCTTCGGCGATGCCTGATTCCCGGCACATCCGAATATCGAATGTCTGTCGAATGTCCTCTACCAAGGCGTCGAAGGTCAACTCTCCGGAGACGTTTTGTTTGATCAAGAACGGATCGTCGACGAAGTGTGATCCAAGCGGTAGCCTTACGATGAGGGGAATAATTTCCTGATTTGAGTAGCGATAGAAGAGCGCAATCCATGCGGCGAGCAGTTCAGCAGAAAGTGGGTTCGCTTGATGGGTAGACTCGGATTCAGGGTCCGTTAACTCTAGAAGTGGGGTAGCGACGCCTCTGGCCAAGTAGGCGCATTCGTAGTCGGTTGTTGGCGATTTGGTTCTGTCATACGGCAGTTGCAGCGTAAGTTGATCGCACAGGGTTGCTACGTCAGTCTTGTCGCTCAAAGTCTCTGCCCACCGCAAGAGAGATGTTTTCGGATAGATCTTCGGGCCTGATTCAATTCTGGGTTACACGACTCGACGTAGGAAACGCATTCGCATTCGTACTCGCATTCGTACTCGTAATCGTACTCGTAATCGTACTCGTAATCGTACTCGGCTTCTCGGTGTTCTCGAGTACGAGTACGATTACCGCTTCGCTGAGCACGAACACGAAAACAGATCAGACGGACTGTTACCCATATGCACACTCTTGTGAACCAAGCCGACCTTCGGCCTCACCGAGGGTGGTATCGGTCCATACCCAGGTGGACTTCAACGAAAAAGGGGAGGGCCAGGATAGAAACCTTTCGGTTTCTCGGACTCGATCATTGACACGGTATTTTTTGAGCCTGGTATCGGATCCGAGTATGATTATCGCCTCGGTTCACCGCTGGGGGTGACTGCGAGCCAACGACACCCTCTGCTCTTGGGCTGAGATCAGTCAGGCCCCAGTAGACCCAGCCCGGTTTACCAGCCTCGGGGGGCTGGTACGCAGCGGTATGCCGGACCACTCGATTCATGCCTTCGCAGGAGGCCCGGTCTGCGGAGGGTTTCAGGTCGAAGGGGCCACCTTAGGAATCGAGACGACTAGTCTCTGTCGGAAAACTCCGTCTGGCTTCGAGCGGCTTGTTTTCTTAGCTGTTCGACGCTGCTACCGCGGCAAGGGCTACACGAAGGCAACAGGGTTGTCCGCCTGGCTGCATCCGGCTGTATCGACGATGAAACCAATATCGCCTGCTTCGCCGTCTTTGCCAGGCGAAAAACCGCTCGCTCTCGGGCCGACGACCGAGTTTTCCGACAGAGTCTGGATTTATCCCGCAAGTGAAGTCCAAAATGTCGACTTTGTGCCCTGAGTCGGTTAAGGTTCGGAGGAAGACACCGCCCATGGCGTCCGGCGTCCCGACGCCCAAAGACGCTACGAAGGTGGCCTCAACACCGAGCATCATCCGCATCTTGAAAAGGTAAGAGGCTCGATTGAAAGGAGATTACGATGAGACGACTGCCCGTCACTTTTTTCACCCTGACCTTCGTGCTGCCCTTCGCGGCGGCGGGGAGTTTTCAGCATGTTGAAGGCCAACAGATCGACTTTCTCGTCGATGGCAAGGCATTACTTGGAGAATAGGACAAATGGCTATTAGTCGACGCAAATTCATCGAAATGGCGGCCGCCGCAGGCGGCTTGTCGGGTCTGTCGGGATGTGGGTCCCAGCGCCACTCGGAATCTGTTTCTACCGTCTCCGGCATCACCGTAGAGGCGTTGGAGCGGGCCGCCCAGGAACCGGTCTTGCAGTGCCGAGACATCACGTCACCGGTCATCATCGAATCCATTCAGTTGCTCCGTAAGGGCAATGACTACCTTGTCCACGTTCGTTCCCAGGACGGGGCCGAAGGCATCGCCATTCCCAACAGTCGCGTAGGCAATCTCTACCCCATCTTCAACAACCGTGTTGCGCCCTACTTCATCGGGAAGGATGCCAGAGATCTGGAGGAGCACCTGTGGGGCGTCTACCGCTTCGGGAGCAATTACAAACTCCAGGGAGTGGCCCTCTGGTGTTGCGTCGCCTGGATTGAATTCGCGATATTGGATCTACTGGGGCGAATCTCGAATCGCTCCATTGCCCGGCTACTCGGTGGCGTGGTTCGGGAAAAGGTTCCTTTCTATGTGGCCAGTGGCCATCGTGACAACAGCCCCCAAGAGGAGGTGGAATGGTTCCAGGGGGTCATCGAAAAGACCGGCGCCAGGGCCATCAAGTTCCGGGCCGGCGGTCGCATGAGCCGCAACGCCGACTCCCGACCGGGTCGTACGGAAGGACTCATCCGCCTGTCTCGTCAGGTGCTTGGAGATGAGATAGACATCCATGCCGATGCCAACAGTTCCTACGATCCGCCCAGAGCCATTGAGATCGGAAAAATGTTGGAGGATATCAATGCCGTCTACTTCGAGGAGCCCTGTCCCTTTGACCACCTCGAAGACACCAAACGCGTCACGGAAGCCCTCACCATTCCGGTGGCGGGGGGAGAACAGGAATTCAGCCAGCGCCGTTTCCGCTGGACGATCCTGAATCACGGTGTCGATATCGTGCAGCCCGATCTGCAGTACTATGGTGGCCTTATTCGTTCAAAGCGAGTCGCACGCATGGCCGCCCTCGTCGGCATGCCGACGACGGTTCACATCTCCGGCGGATTCGGCTTCGTCTACATGCTACACTTTGCCGCCTGCACCCCCGACATCGGTCGTTATCAGGAATTCAAGCAGGGCATGGATCGGATAGCCTCGTGGTTCGATCCGCCTCTGACCAGTCAAGCCGGCGCACTTTCCATACCCACGGGCCCAGGCGTGGGTATCCGGGACATCTCAGCACTTCTCAAGGGAGCAACTTCCTTTCCTGCGTGAAATGAATCATGGCCGCACCAACGGTGCTCCTGATGGATACGATCGCCGTGCTCCACCGAGAAAAGGGTTCCCACTGTCGTCTTTCGATGACGGCGAAGCTGTGTGTTCTACAGATTTGGTCGAAAAGTAGTATGGTGCCGGCAGGGGCTTTCGCGTATATTGAACTGGTATTCGGTTGAGGTTACCCTGGAAGGAGGTGTACCCATGACATAAACTGGATTCGTTGTTTGACTCACACCACGTTGCCGCATCTGGAAAGAGGCTCAATAGGAGTAAAAGGGCGATTTAAGGCTTCTTTCTGGCCGGTCTGCTTGTCGCGGCCGGAGCGGAAACCCGCATTCACTGAAGTTAGGAGGACAGAAATGAGAAATCTAAAATGGGTCTTTGTCTTCGCACTCGCATTGAGCCCGATGGCCATGGCTGCCGACATAGCGTTCTACATCGGAGGATGGAACCCCGGCTGGTATGATGCTTCGCAGTTCGACCATGTTGACACGATCATCGCCGAAAGCGGACATATGTTCAAGGACATCCAGCAGTTCGATGACAGCGAGGCCGGGTTTGATGCATTCACTGCCTGGATTGAGGCGAATACGGATGACGGTGAAATGGACATTATCTGGCTTAACGGCACCATGCCGAGTGTCCTCTATCAATTCCCCAACGTCGATGCGGATGGCTCGCCCGCGGAAGTGTGGTTCGATAACGGCAATATGATGATCAATGTGGGCGACTGGTTTGGCTATATGTCGTATGAAGGTGGATCTCGATCGGCTGATAACGGGCCCACTGGTGCCGCGAACATCCTAGACCTTGCTGGCGGCATTTTCGTGGGCGGCCCGCAAGGAACGATGGAGATAACAAGTGCAGGTCGGGAATATCTACCCAGTCTCACCGCTGTCGCATCGGATAGGCCCGTTGTCCTCAGTGAAGTTGTAGCCCCCTGGGAAGTGGCTGAGATATTCGCGCAGAATGCGGCCGGCACACATGCTGATCCTATTGTTCTGCACAACACAGAAACGAACGGCTACCTCGCCATTGTAAATCAAAATGCCGGTGGTGGCTGGCTGGACGACAGAGGTCTAACCACTGCCGAACTCATCAACAACTGGATAGGGCCCATAGTAGGATTGGGCGACCCGGCCCTGGCTGCGCCGCTCAACCCGGACGATGAGGCAATCGATGTGCCGCGCGACATCGATCTGACCTGGGCAGCCGGTGAATCCGCTGCCACCCACGATGTCTATTTTGGCGCTGTGTTTGAGGATGTCAATACCGGGACCGGGGACGTGACGGTCAGCATGGGTCAGGCTGATACTAGCTTTGATCCCGGCCGCCTGACCTTTGGCCAGACCTACTTCTGGCGCATTGATGAAGTCAATGGGGCACCGGACAACACCGTGTTCAAAGGTGAGGTCTGGAGCTTCGAAGTCGAACCCGTTGGTTACCCGATTGCCAATATCACGGCCACGGCTTCCAGCTCATTCGGCGTTTCCGGGCCTGAGAAGACCATCGACGGCTCCGGTCTGGCGGACGATCTCCATGGGGTCGGCGCCGCCGACATGTCGATCAGCGGCGGCATCCCGGCCACGATCGAGTA
>JADFMM010000171.1 GCA_022563885.1 Planctomycetota bacterium
TCCGCTTGAGTGCCGACGGCAAGGCTCAGCACCAAGATAAGGGTCGCACACACAGACAATTTCATACACATAACGGTCCTCCTTCACAAAATGTTGTTCCACCATGAGTTTCCTGTTTGTTTCTCTGTGCCCTGGTGCCTCTGCGCGAGATATCATAGGTTCCGGCCGAAGGCCGGGCTGGGACATCGTTAGTTCATTATAAGACCAGATCTCCAATCCAGGCTTCGGATTCCCCGCACGTTGGGTGTGTAGGGGAATTGTCTTTCGTAGTTGTACTCCTAGTACTTGCCCTGTCCCTTGTGGGTGATCCAGTAGTCGAATCCCGGGCGCCGCTCATCGCTGGCCTCTCCCATGTGCCACTTCCCAATATAGGCCGTTCGATGACCTGGCAGCATCAGACATTAGGCCCCCTGTCCATTTGCTGGCGGACTGTTTGCATTGCTCTGTTCGAGCTTCGCTCGAATTGTTTTTTTCACAGGAAGTTTGGAAGAGCACGAAGGGCTGGCGCCAATCCGCGGCGACCTTCTGCCAAATCAGACTCTGGGGCGTTGGCGATAGCCCTTCCCTTTCTTTTTCTCTTCCTGTGTCATCACCCATTGAGCGAAGCTCAAAGAAAGGCCATTCTGTATTCCTGTTGCCGACGCCCATGTCAGTAATCCGCACCCGTAAGACTTTCTAGTACTGACTGTTGCCATTCATGCAGTTGCCCGGTCATCTGCTGCACGATCTCGGCGTGAGATGCCGCCAGGTTGTGTTTTTCGGCGGGATCGCTGATCAGGTCGAACAGTTCCACCGGCGTTTTGTTTCCCGACTGAGCATCCACGACCAGTTTGTAGCGATTACCCACGACCGAACGAGGCCCACCGAAGTCCCGCTCTGAAATCTCCGGATAGTGAAGATTGCGGAAGCTACGCGTGTACTTGCCGGCCATCATCTTGACCAACGGCGTCGTGCCCTCCTGGAGCTTGGGATCGATGTAGGGTCTGGCATCATTCGGAAAAGCCCTGCCGGAATTGAAGCTCCAGAAGAAAATAGGGCTGGGACGCTCCTGCATGTCCCCGTCGATCAACGCTTTCAGGCTGATCCCATCCAAGGGCCGCTTCGGCAAGGGCAGGCCTGCCAATTCACAGAGAGTCGGAAGTGTGTCTGTGGTGACCGAATTGACCTTGGAGACGCGGGGTGATTGAATGCGTGCAGGCCATTCCATCACGGCAGGCACGCGCACCCCCCCCTCGTACATCGTCCCCTTTTGGCCACGGAAGGGCGTGGTCATGCGTCCGCTTGAGGGAATGCCGTTGTCACCGCAGTACCAGAGCAGGGTATTCTTTCGCAACCTCGCTGCTTTGAGGTAGTCGCGCAGACTGCCGATCGCGCGATCCATGGCGGTAATCTCAGCATATCGCTCCCGTAGGACCTCGTTCATAGGACGTTCGACCGGACGCCCCGTAACATTTGAAGTGAGTCTGACTGTGCGTTCTTTATATGCGGCGGGAAGGTTGTCGTAGAGCGCCAAATCACGCGGCAAACCGCTGTAAGGTTCATGAGGCGAGCCGAACCAAACCACCGCAAAAAAGGGTTGTGATTGTTCCTGGGCCTTGGCGATGAAGCGAATCGTCTCGTCAATGATGATCTGCGAACTCTCACCTTGAAACTTCTCGGGAGGTCCGCCGTTGCGCGAGAGCGTAGGATTGAGTTCGAAGAAGTTGTCATGCGACAGCCATTGGTCAAATCCCATGGCCCCGGGACTGGTCGGCGACTCGGCCTTGACCGGGCCCAGGTGCCACTTGCCGAAGTGACCACAGGCGTACCCGGCTTTTCCCAGAATCTGTGCGATGCTAATCTCGTCGGGGCGAATCGACCAGTTGGGTGCAAAGGTACCATAGCGATTCGGGTGTCGCCCCGTGATCACGCTCCCGCGCGTAGGTGAACAGGTGGGATGCGCAGAATAGAAACGATCCAACCTCAAGCCCTGGGCAGCCATCTCGTCTAATACGGGCGTCTTCAGATGGGGGTGACCGTTATAGGCGACCTCATCCCAACCGTGGTCGTCACCCATTAAGAGGATAAAACTGGGGCGTTCCTCTGCCACGGCCGCACCACAGACCATCCCCACCGCATACACAAGGCTGGCAATTCTGTACCCTATCGTTGGTTGACTCATTTGAGACCTTTCCTATGGTAAACCCGTGATCCTGTGGATGCGCCTCGACCCCCGTCAGATGGTTGGGCGACCCTGCCTCGACGGCCTGTTCGAGGACAAAATTGGGGAGGGATGTTTTTCTCGATCCCTAGCCTCCTCCGCGCGTGCGGCGCGTCACGGTCACTACCATCTCATCGGGTTGACTGACATGGATGCCGTCATAGACGATCAGTTCGAAGCGATACTGGCCCTCCTGCAGCGCGTCGAAGGTCGGCTGGACCGATCGGGGGTCACTCAATTCCGCGGAAGGACCTTCAAGTTGATCCCAGAGGTGGAGCCGCGTGAGATTGTTGGGATCGGGAAAGACACTGCCGCTGCCGTCCAAGGTGACTCGCGTTCCGGTAAAGACATCCTGGTCGCGGCCGGCATCGGCCTGCGGCCCGATCAGCATGGCGAGTTCATAGGCGCCCATGTCCACGCGGCGGGCAAAGATACGGGCCCGACCATCAAGATCGCTGTCCATGAGATCGATTTCGAGATCGGGATCTCCGGCGTTGATGCAGGGGGAATCGTCTCGCAGCCGAAAGTCCTGATTCCGGCTGTCGCTATACTTCGGGTCCTCACTGATGTTGCCGAAGGTGCCGACCCAGTTCCGCGCGTCAGGCTGAAAGGTTCCCCGTTCAAAGAAACTGACATCGATGAAATCCATCGGTTCGTTGCCCCAGACGTCGTTGTATGCGAACCAGGCTCCCGGCCCCATCTCACCGCTCAGGATGCCGCCCCCTGCGGGACATTGGCTGAAGATGTTGTTTTGCACGAGGACAGAGGACTGCTCATCGAATGGCACGACGAGTAGGTGACCAATGCTTTGATCGGCATGATTGCCGACCAGGGTGTTATTCAGGAAACGGCCGCTGCGTAAATAGACGCCCCCCACCAACAGTGCCGAGTTGTCAACAAAGAGATTGTTGGCGATCAGGGGGTTGGATGCGAAAGTAATCATGGCCCCACCCATGTAGCTACGATTTTCAGTGAAAATGTTGTTGATGATGAGGGCCTCTGAACCGAAACACGCCACGCCGCCGCCTAGCCCCTGCTCGCTGTCAGATTCGACAGCCCCAATGTTGTTGCGGAAGTGATTGCGGGTGATGGTCGGTGAGGCATCCTGGCACAGCACGCCACCACCCATGTAGACCTCCAGGGGGACCTGGGGATTCTCCAGCTCCGGAACTCGAGTGCCAAATCCGTCCCGAATGGTAAAACCCGTCAACACCGAAGCCGGCGTTTCGCCTTGATTGAAGAGGACGACGCTGTTCCTCAAAGGCTGTATACCCGTACGGCGTCCACCCTCGACGGGTAAGGACAGTATGGTGGCCGCCACCACCTCTGGGTCCAGAGGATCGGTACTGGTGAGGGTAATGTCCCGTCCAGGAAACCGGAGGGTCTCAATATAGGTGCCCGGGGCGACGATCACGATGTCACCTGTCTGGGCGGCATCAATCGCCTCCTGGATCGTGGCAAAGTCCTCGGGGACCTGATGAGTGGCCGCCTGCGTCCCAGAAGCAATTGCCAAGACAATGACTGGTAAGAAAAGGATCGCTCGCCTAGCGGGGAGAACCTCATTCTTGACTCGTGACATCGGCAAGCTCAACATCCCGAACTCCTCACAACGCGGTGAACGGTTACCCATCTCGGGGATAGAATTGTCTGCGCTATTATATACATTCTTTTGCCAAATTACAGCCGTTAACTTTTTTTCTCGCGACCGTGTCAGCAACGCGGATCTTTACAGCAGGGGAACCAAAATGGTATAAGTTGATAGGTAAAACGATAGAAGTGACAGACCTGAGCTACCCATGCGAGAGCACAGAAGAAGGGTGAAGAAGATTTGGCGGCATTGCCGGCTTTGTTGCCTATTGGTGTGCGCAGCAACGGCCACAAGGGGTGATGCTCAGGGGATCTTCATCAACGAATTCATGGCAGCCAATACCGAGGCGGTGGTAGATCCGCAAGGGCAGTACGATGACTGGGTCGAGCTCTACAATGCCTCGTCGGCGCCTATCGATGTGGGCGACTGGTACCTGACGGACGATCTCTCCGAACCGACCCGGTGGCGCATCCCCGGCGACCGACCCGACCTGACCACCGTTGCCGCCCAAGGCTTCCTGATCATCTGGATGGACAAAGACGTCGCCGACGCGGGATTGCACGCCAGCTTCAGTCTCAGCAGCGCCGGGGAGCAGATCGGTCTCTATGATGCCGACGGTCAGACCCTGGTCGATTCGGTTGAGTTCACGGCGCAGACGGCGGATCTCTCTCTGGGCCGTCTCCCCGACGGGGCCGATACCTGGCGTCTGCTCATCGCCCCCACGCCGGACGCCCCCAATGGCGAGGCCTATGAGGGAATCACGGCGCCGGTGACTTTCAGCGTGACGCGGGGTTTTTACGAGGATTCGTTCACGGTGGTCTTGGAGACCGAGACCGAGGGAGCAACCATTTACTATACGCTGGACGGCCGGCATCCCCTCAAGGAAGCCTTTGAGTCTGAAACCACCGGACGTCGCCGGGGCGTCACACGACCCGGACTTCCCTACGCAACGCCTCTGGTGATTGGAAAGACGACCTGCCTGCGTGCCGCAGCAGTCAAGGCCAATTGGCAGGATACGCCGGTCGTCACGCACACTTATCTGTTCTTGGAGGATGTCAAACGCCAGTCCCCGGTGGGACAGCGGCCGGGCCCCCGGTGGCCCAGCGGTAGCGTCAACGGCCAGCGAATCGATTACGGAATGGATCCCGATATCGTGAATGCCCCCCGTTATGCCGGCCTGATCGTCGATTCCCTCAAGTCTGTTCCTACGGTCTCGCTGGTGACCGATCTGGACAATCTCTTCGACGAATCGAAGGGGATCTACGTCCATGCCCAGAGTGATGGACGCAATTGGGAACGACCGGTTTCCGTCGAGTTGATCCACCCCGATGATACGCCGGGATTTCACATCAACGGCGGTCTACGCGTCCGCGGGGGGTTCTCGCGCCAAGGCGGCAACCCCAAGCATGCATTCCGTCTCTTCTTCCGGTCCGAGTACGGCATGTCCCGCCTGAAGTATCCCCTGTTCGGAGACGAAGGCGTTGATGAGTTTCGTAGCGTGGATCTCCGCACCAGCCAGAATTACTCCTGGAGCTTTCAAGGCAGTCCACGCAATACCATGGTGCGTGAGGTCTTTTCACGGGATCTTCAGGGGCAGATGGGCCAACCCTACACGCGCAGTCGATTCTATCACCTTTACCTCAACGGCCACTACTGGGGCCTGTTTCAGACACAGGAACGCGCAGAAGCCTCCTATGCGGCGTCCTATCTCGGGGGTGATGCCGATGATTACGACGTGATCAAGACCGAGAGTCGTCGCATGTTGGCCACGGACGGAAATCGAGATGCCTTCCGCGTGCTCTACGATTTGACCCTAGGGGGCTTCTCCAACCTTGCGGTCTATTTACAGGCCCAGGGGCTGAATCCGGACGGTAGCGACAATCCAAACTATCCCAAGCTCTTGGATGTCGACAATCTCATCGACTTCATGACTATTGATTACTTCACCGGGGATCGCGACGGTCCCGGATCACGCTATGGCAACATTCCCAACAACACCTTCTCTGTCTACAACCGCGTCAATCCGGATGGTTTCAAGTGGTTCCAGCACGATTCGGAGCATAGTCTGGGAACGGGCGTTTTCAATCTCGTCGAACCTTTTACCTCGGCAGGGAGCCAGTTTCAGTATTTCAATCCCCATTGGCTGCACGAACGACTGGCATTGACCAATGAAGAATACCGGATGCGCTTTGCCGACCGCGTCCACCAACACTTCTTCAACGGAGCCCTGACACTCGCCGCCAGTCGGGAGCGGGTACGGGCCCGTGCAGAGCGGATAGAGCTGGCGATCATTGCAGAGTCGGCTCGTTGGGGGGATGCCAGTCGGAATCGACCCTATACCCAGGAAGATTGGCAGCAAGAGGTCGCACGCATCGTCGAGACCTATTTGCCCACCCGTGCGAATGAGGTCCTGGATCAGTTCCGGCGTGTTTCCTGGTACCCGGCCGTGGATGCGCCGGTGTTCTATGTGAATGGCATCGCACAGCATGGCGGGAGGATTTCAATAGGCGCCAGACTGGAACTGCTCGGGGCAGGTGTTCGAGCGAGGGTGTATTACAGCCTCGACGGCGCCGATCCCCGGCTAGGTGAATTGCCCCAGAAGATGTCGGAAACCCTTGTTTCCCTATCAGCGGAGAAGCGGGTATTGATCCCGCAGGGTCCAATCGCAGCCGCTTGGCAGGGTGGGACGAATTTTGATGATTCGGCCTGGCGGGCAGGATCCGGGAAGGTTGGTTTTGATCTGGCCTGGAACTCGGATCTCGACCTAGGGCTGGACCTGCAGGAGGAGATGTGGAATCAAAACACCTCCTGCTATGTGCGCATCCCCTTTGACATCACCGGAGATCCCCCGGCCTACCAGACGCTGATACTCAAGATCTGGTACGATGATGGATTCATCGCCTACCTCAACGGCGTTGAAATTGCGAGGGCCAATGCCCTGAAAGACGCCACGTGGGAGAGCCATGCCAGCCACGCCCATGAGGCGGGCACGGTGCCCGACGTATTCGACGTTTCCGCTCACCGTCATCTGTTGCAGGCAGGGAACAATGTCCTGGCGCTACACGGTCTAAACGGCACAGCATCCAGTCCGGATTTTCTGATCGCGGCGGCCCTGGAGGGGATGCAAGCCAGTGGCTCTACACTATTGGAGTACACCGGACCAGTCATCCTGTCGAGAAGCGTCCGCGTGCGGGCCCGAACCTGGGCCGGAGGGCAGTGGAGCGCACTCAACGAAGCGGTCTTCGTCGTAGGGTCATTCGATGCATTACGCATCTCGGAAATCATGTACCACCATGCCGCAGGTCCCGGTGGCGTTGAATCTGACATTGAGTATGTGGAACTCGTCAATACAGGCGATACAGCTATCAATCTGAATCGCTTGCGCTTCACCCAGGGCATCGATTTTACCTTTCCCGCTATGGTCCTAGAACCCGACCAATACACCTTAGTCGTTCCCCAAGGCGCTCTCCAGGTTCAGGCCTTAACCGATGTCTATGGGTCGGACCTTCTCGTGGCCGGCGTCTATGACGGTCGCCTGAGCAACCGAGGAGAGCGCCTGGTATTGCGAGACCCCCTGGGGCAAGTCCTGGCGGACATCCGCTATAGCGACGGATCACATCCCATGGACTTTGCCGATGGCGTCGATCCCTGGCCGGCTGCGGCCGACGGCCAGGGGATGTCCCTAGGCCTCCTATCCTTGGCATCGGACGGAAGACTATCCGAGCATTGGCAGGCCATGATACCCAGTCCCGGACGCCCAAACTCGCCATAGACTCTGTTGTCCTGGGTCCGATGAAGCAGGAAACACCGAAATACGACCAAGTCAGCCAGATCCTCTGTGTAGGCGATATGGTGGTCGATCTTTTCGTCCACCCCATCAGTCGGCTTCCGCGCGCCGGTGAGCTGATCATGACAGACAAGATCGAGGTCTTTCCCGGTGGGAATGCCTTGAACACGGCCATTGCACTGGGTCGCCTGGGAGAAAAGGTTGCCATGGCCGGGAGTATTGGTGGTGACGCGCTGGGCGGATTACTACTGGATCAGCTAGAAGCCTTGGGGCTTGATTGCCAGGGCATCACCACAGAACCCTCGGGGACAACGGCTTCGACGGTTCTTTTCCGCGTCAAAGGACAAGACCGCCGCTACGTGCATTCCTTGGGTGTCGCTGGTGACTTCGACGGCAAGCAGATCCCCTGGGATCTGATCCCGCAAGGGGGAATCGTGCTGATCGGGGGCTATCTCAAGCTGGCTGCCTGGGACGATGAGACACTGATCGATTTTCTGCGACAGGCGAGAAAGCAACAGTGTGTCACGGTCTTAAACGTTTGCTTTGCCCGCAATAGCGCGGTCGATCCCAAGAGGTGCCTGAGGTTGCTCGAACACGTGGATGTGTTTGCGCCCAATGAAGACGAGGCACAGGCCATTGCGGGCCAGATCGAACTCAAACAGCAGGCCACGGTCCTGCACGAGGCCGGGGCAGGGTGTGTCGTCATTACGCGGGGTGAGCGGGGTGTGTACGCCTACGACGGCGACCGCATCATTGAGAGAGATGTTTTTCCGGTGTCCGTCGTGGATCCCTCCGGATGCGGGGACTGCTTCACCGCGGGACTCATCTCCGGCCTCAAGCGGGGTTGGGCCTTCGAGCGTGTCCTCGAATTCGGCTGTGCGGTCGGAGCGCTCGGCGCCACTGCCATGGGATGCACCAACGGCGTGCCATCCTTTGAGTCTGTCGAGCGTTTCATCAAAGAGCGCTAGAAGACGATGGCCGACTCCCCCTTGGGGAGATCAAAGCAAACGATTGTGCCCTCCTTGGCCTTCACCCAAGTGCCGCTTTTCAACTTCGATGAATCGCTCACCTCTTCAAGTGGCGTCGTCTTTCGGCCACCTTGCAGTCTGGGGGGCTCGGTGGCGCGCTCTGAGACTCGCACCGTGAAAGATGGGCTGCCAAAGGGCGCGTGAAACAGGACGCTCTTCTCTGCTGTCGCGATCCCCGTCAACTCCTTGGCCGCCCAGTATCGGGCGATCTCTGACAGTTTCATCCAGATCAGGTTGTCGTATCCGTCATGCAGACGGTGGACGGCTTCCTTGAAGATGTTGAAGCCGATCTCCTCGCCGTTGTAGTAGATCCCCGGCCAGTGACAGACCATGATCGCGGGTTCTCCGCGCCGGATGATCTCGGGCATACGCCCGCCCTTCAGATCCGCGGTGATGAGACGCTCCACCGAACCGGGGACCAAACCATCCCAGCCGCCGAACCAGTCCCCCGTGCAACCGATGATGGAGACCACGCAGCGCGGGTCATCCCCGTCGAGCCCCGAGGCGTACTCCACCCGCGGTGCGACGCTCCGCTCATCGGTATAGAGATGCCGGAAGTAGTGGGGAATCTCGGCGCTATACACATCGCGACAAGACTCCAATGTCGCCTGGGCCAACTCCGGCAGCACCCGGTTGCCGAAGCCACCGGGGGTGGTGATGCCTTCACAGAAGAGACCCGCGTTCTTCAGCATCCGCAGGGCGTAGGCGAGGTAGTTGGCCAACTCATCGACGGATTTCCCATCGGTCCAGCGCCAGTTTTCCATGAAGTATTCGCTGCTGTTCTCATAGGGACGGCCGGTCTTGGTGTCGATCACGCGGGTATGGGAGACCATCTCGGGATGGATGTCCCAATCGGGGACGATCTCCTCCCGGACCAGTTTCAGGCTGTCGCGCAGCGCCTGGTGTGACCACCCGGGCATGTAGCGGTCCACCCAGCCGACACAGGCGGGATAGGGGACGATGCTGTACTTACCCTTCACCCCTTGCTCACGGCACCAGCGCGCGAACTTGCGCACGAAGGCATCTGGAATCTCCCGGGGCAGTTCTCGCCAGGGCTGTCGATAGCGATCGGGAAATGTCTCATGAAACTGCGGAATCCCGAAATGGGCCAAATTCACCAGACAGGTCGAGTCGTCGATGATGAAACTCAGGGGAACACGATTTCTGGGATTGAGGACCTCGACCCCCTCCATCTGCGGGGGGCGATCTCCATGCGCCTGAGCAAGACCCCTGCGGGCACTCAAGGTCGCACCGGCCCCGGCGACAAGGGTGGCAATGCCCTGCAGGCATTCACGGCGAGATAGGGAATCCATGTCAACTTCCTCTTTCACTCTTCTTTATGCGAGCATCTCATTGATGGCATTTCCCGCCACGTCGGTCAGGCGGAAGCGCCGGCCGTTGTGCCGGTAGGTCAGGTGTTCGTGATTCATGCCCAGGCAATGTCGACCCCAACGTTCGCCGGAGTGTTTATTGGCGAGTAAGCGAGAGAGATTCTGATGCTCGAACGACAGGATTGAGTATACAAGGCAGTAGCAGGTAGATCAAGGAAGGGCACGCCCTGGGACCGCCCGGCAACCATGGGTGTGTTGTCCGAATACTTCACCTCAAGCCGGATTCAACTCATGATCAGATGGGCAGGGGAAGGTGCCGGCACCGGCAGCGGGGCCGCACAGCGTGGACAGGCGTCCTGCTCTATACTTCGTTTTTTGCCACAGGTTTTACATGGCATTAGCGCCGTATGGTTGAGGGCCAGGTATGTCAGTAGGCCGGCTAAGTTGAAGGTAAACACAAATGCCAGCCAAGATATCAGACTAGCTCGCGATGTGAGTCGACGTCGTCCGTGCCAGAAAGCGACCCCTGCCATGAGGAGTGAGATAGGCAGATAGTCAAGCAGGCCGATCGGGCTGAGACTGTGGGGGATTCGTGTGACCAGGTCTTGCAGGGATGCGAGCCACGGTGTGAAGGATTGGGGACCCATCAGAGTCACGATCCAGGCGTACAGTCCTGGCGAGATACACCGGACGACGCGATACACACCCCTTTCGCTTCCATCGGCGATACGATAGTCTGCATCCGCCAGGTTTTGCCTCCAGCCAGTTTGCCTGACGAGTTCCAGGTTGCCTTGACCATCCATGTGGTAGAGTTCCGTCCCTTGGAATTTTTTCGTCCTGCGAAACTCTTGAAACCACTCGTTTCGAGCCTTCGCGTCGGACGGTTCCTGCGGACGGGCAGGGAATTCCCACCAGCTTCGCTTCAGAAAGAGATCCGTCTTGGTGGCGGAAAACTGGCAATAGTTATTGGCCCACTGTGTCCACTCTTCCGGTGGTGCAAAGGAGATCGTTTGATTCGGATCCCGCAAGACCAAGTGGTATCTCTGATCCATTGAACGACAGACGATCAAGGGCCGATAGAGATTGGGGTCGACATAGCCCCGGTGTTCTCTATTCATAGGATACCATGCGTGGCCCCAAAGGTTTAGCAGGTCACTGTTCGTGGCGTCAATGAGACGGTCCACTCGCCGGGCTTTGACGTCGATCTCGTACAGGGCGTTTCGGCTGTGCCAGAGGAGTATTGCGCTGCCTCTCTCACGTGGCCACCAGGACACGAATCCCTTGGAATCTCCCAGTTCCGTGACATTCGCCCGCGTCAGCTGGTGTCCCCTCGCGCCCAGGTAGCCCAAGGAGACTCCCGATTGATCGTACCCCGCGAAGACTTCTCCCTTTCGGTCGTAGCGCCAAATCTCGACCAGCGTGCCTTTGTTAAAGACAGGGACGTCCACGGTTTGGCTGAATCCAGGGCTGATCGAGTAGGGATGGATCAAGTTGGATGTGTTTAGGCGTTCGGCAAAAGAGAGGTAGACCGCGTCGTGTTCTTTAGGCGAGGGTCTACGCAGGAGCAAGGTGTCGTTTGCATCGTAAACCTCTTCGGTAGCGGCGCGGGTCGTGTCGTTGGCGTCCTTGATCCTCTTGATCTTATGAAGCGTCCCATCCCGTAGAAACAGGAAGGAGCGGCGTGCCGGGTCGGACGGGAGCACCCTCCGCTGCGACACCGGCTCAATCATACGGGCCATTTCCACGGTGAGGATCTGCAGTACATGGACAAGACTGAACACAACCACTGTCACTGCGAGGATGCGAGCGGCAAATGACGCGGGTTTAAGCAGAAATAGCATCGTGACTTCCTCCCATGGCGCACAACCTAAGCATTGGAATCTCTGTTGAGAAATGTCGTGACAAGCAGGACCAGAAAGATCGCGAACCCGAGGAACAGGAGCTGAAATGCTGCCGAGATGGTCCCTATGCCAAAGAGGGCCACGATCAAGATGGTGGCGAATACTGGACCGCAAAGTCGCGTCGTGTACCATCGAGCATGCGACACTGCGCACTGTGCAACGCAGAGGTAGAGCATCAGGCCCAGGCCTATGAATAGCCAGCCTTCCCAGAAAACCTGAGGGTTGGGGGGAAACAGGGTGGCCCTGACCTGGGGGATGTGAGCGTAGGCCGAGGACCACGGAATGCCCAAGGAGACTCCGAAGGCGACCACGGTGGCCAGCAACTTGCTGCCCAGAATCGTCGATCGACTGACGGGTCGGTGCAATAGGAAGGCCCAAGTTCTGGACAGTCGGGGCAGCCCGAAATGCAGCAGGCCAAGTGTCGTTCCGAGCACAAGGGAGGCGGCGAAGAGCTGACCGCCGATCTCGCCGATCGGATAGCGGTGGAAGATGCCGTATTCGGGGCCATACCATGGTTCGTACTGCGGGATCCGGTAGTCATGCCAGCCCTGTCGGGCCCACGACCGCATCGAGAAGAAGCTAAGGCCGGAAAAAACCAGGGTCGCCAAGACACCGGGTATGAGGGATTCCCTCAGATCTTTCTTAAGCAAGGTCAAAAACTTCATCTCAGTTCTCCTCCCATCGAAATAAGGGCTTGGACTGGCGGGACGCCGTAAAATCAATGAACTGGTCTTCCAGACTGATGGGAA
>JADFMM010000172.1 GCA_022563885.1 Planctomycetota bacterium
TTATCCGCTCAGATTTAGGTCGTATTTGGTCGTGATTGATTGAGCGAAACCGCAAGCGTAGCCGTTCTACGTTGAGGATTTCGCGATTGAGGAACGGCCAAAGACGGCCTGAAGATGAGATGGAGAATCGGTAAGTTATTTTCGGACGGGTCCTAAGTGGGCGAGCTCGACAGCGAGCCGTTGGCGGCATGGTCTGGTTTCGCCGTTTTCGTTGAATTCAGGGTTGTGGCCGTACGCATCTGCCGCTAAGATACCCTTATGCTAAGCTATCTGCTATCCGTGTTGAACTGCCGTGCCGAGGCGATTCGTCTGGGCTGCGGTGTGACTCCGCCCTAATCCTCTGCTGTCCCTCCTGTGGTTTTGCCTGTTGGCTTGCACTCGCTGCGCCGCTATTGCGGCTTTCTCGCCCGCCGACCTGCCAACGATCTACGCTAAGGATTCGCTCTTTTGAGACGCTTGCTATGGACCATGCTGCAACGATGACAAACAAACCTGTTCCGCATGATGAGATTGCCCGGCGGAGGACCTTTGCCATTGTCTCACACCCCGATGCGGGCAAGACCACGCTGACTGAGAAGTTCCTTCTTTACGGCGGGTCGCTGCAGTTGGCCGGTTCCGTCACCGCGCGGAAGAACCTCCGCGCCACCACATCGGACTGGATGGAACTGGAGAAAAAACGGGGCATTTCGATCAGTTCGACGGTGCTCCAGTTCGACTACCACGGCTTCCGCATCAACCTGCTCGATACGCCCGGACACAAGGATTTCTCAGAGGACACATACCGCGTTCTGACTGCGGTGGACGCGGCGATTATGGTCATCGACGCGGGTAAAGGCATCGAGAGTCAGACCCGGAAACTGTTCGAGGTCTGCCGTCGGCGCGGCGTGCCGATCTTCACGTTCATGAACAAGATGGACCGTCCCACGCTTGACCCGCTGGCGCTGCTGGACGACCTGGAAAACGTCCTGGGCATCGCAGCCTACCCGATGAACTGGCCGCTTGGGACCGGCGTCGGCTTTAAGGGCGTCTGGGACCGGCACACTAAAATGGCCCACCTCTACGAGCGAACCAGCGGCGGGGCCCATCGGGCGCCGGTACTGACGACGGGGCTTGCGGACCCGGTCGTGCGCGATCGCCTGGACGACGACGCCGTTTACCGCGACATCTGCGAAGAGATCGAGATGCTGGAAGGCGCCGGTGCCGCCTTCGATCCAGACGAAGTACTGGCCGGGCGGACTACGCCGGTCTACTTCGGCGCCGCGATCAACAACTTCGGCGTCCAGCTTCTGCTGGATGGATTTCTAGAGTACTCGGCTGCCCCAGGGGCCCGGATGAGTCGGACCGGATCAGTCCGGCCTACGCATCCGGACTTTTCGGGTTTCGTGTTCAAGATTCAGGCGAACATGGACCCGCGTCATCGCGACCGGATTGCCTTTGTTCGCGTGGTCTCGGGCAAATTCGAGCGGGATATGACAGTGACCCACGTCCGAACCGGTAAGAAGATTCGTCTGTCCAACGCCACCAAGCTCTTCGGCCGTGAGCGGCAGATCATCGATGAGGCCTATCCCGGCGACGTGGTCGGAATCGTGGGCAACGCCAACTTCGCCATCGGTGACACGCTGGCGGAGGACCCGACCATCGTCTACGATGAGATCCCGCGCTTCGCCCCCGAGTGTTTCGCATACCTGGAAAACCCCTCGGCGTCTAATTTCAAGCGCTTTCGCACTGGAATGACTCAGTTACTCCAGGAGGGTGTCGTGCAGTCTTTCCACCTGGCCGATCGTGCGGCCCGCAGAACGCCGCTGCTGGGTGCGGTCGGGCCGCTTCAGTTTGAGATCGTGCAGTATCGTCTCGAGAGCGAGTACGGCGCGTCGTCCCGTCTACAGAATGCCCCTTGGACGGTAGCCCGCTGGCTGGACCCCGCCGCGCCGGTCAAAGACCTGCCCTTGCCCAGCGGAGCCTGCCTGGCCACGGATGAACAAGGAAGACCCGTGCTGCTATGTACCGATGAGTGGGGGCTGCAGTACTTTCAGAGTCATAACCCTAACCTGCAGATCGCCGATGTACCATTCGCCATTGAGTCCGGTGCTTCTGGCTGACGATGAAACGTCGGCCATTGAATTTGAGAACGGGATGTCCTTGATAGCTCAGGAAGTTTTAGTAAGGGACACTCCCTTTCTCGGTAGCTGCGGCTACCCTGGAGTTACTCCGGCCCCGACAGCAGTATGAAACTACTCGGGAAAACGGCCCCCGGGCCGCCATAGCGGTCCGGGGCCAGTTGCGTGCCGGGCGAAATCCAGTCTATATTGAATCCAAATTCCGACAAATCAACTCGAATCATGACCGCAAACCGGCTTGGATCGTCGACTGAGTCTGACCTCTCAGTATTGCCTTGACACAACCCTTAGACATGGCGAGAATCACGTTGGCGTTACGGGAGAATGTGGTACGTTCGGCCCCAATCCCTCGCAGACTCCGTGGCGAAATCGTATAGCCTTGCCAGATCGTTGATAGCGTGAGCCGAGCCGGGAAGCATGGGAGGCTGAAAGAAGGGACAAGAAGGGTTGAGAAACATGCGGGTCGGGCAGTCGGGTATTGAACTTCAGATGTCTACGATAGCTAAATCAAAAGTCTGACCCCTTTGGACTCCGTGACGACTCCATTATCCAGAAGCACAAGGATATTACCTCCTTCATCAATACATTTGATGCCGAATCTATTGATGCCATTATCCATGATCCCCCCCCGGTTTTCGCTTGCCGGTGAGCTATACGGCCATTCATTTTATGGAGAACTCAAGCGCGTATTGAAGAAGAGAGGCGTGCTGTTTCACTACACTGGAAATCCATCCTTGATAAAATACGGGAATTCGTTTGTATCCGGTGTTAAAAAGCGTCTCTACGAGGTTGGATTTAGAAAGATTCTTCAGAAAAGAGAACTCATGGGACTTAAGGCGTTTGCGTGAACCCTGGTTGCGTGCAACGGCCAGAGACCTGCTTACCAGCAGGGGGTGACATGACGCGTCCGATTTCTTCTACACGGTGCGCATCTTTCAGACCGTGGCATCTTGCTCCCGGCTTCATGCACGCCGAGCCCAGCGGAACCTAGCGGAGCTGCTCCGTGGATTGTCGCTCACCTCTTTGGCACCGGCCTGGATGATATGGGGAGAAGTGGCTGCGTATATGCCACTATGGTAGCCTTCGTGGAGCGCCTTTTTGACGAGTCGGTCCTCACCGCTGTGGAAACTGATGATGCCCAAACGCCCGTCCGAACGGAGGGCGGTGGGGGCCATGCGGAGCAGATGGCGTAGGGCGCTTAGCTCGTCATTGACCAGGATGCGTAGAGCCTGGAAGGTGCGCGCCGCAGGGTGTAGAGCCCCACGCTCGGTTCGTTTTTGCCACTGTTTTTCGGTAATGCCCTTGGCCTGGAAGATCAGAAGGATCAGGTCGCGGGTCCGGGCAATAGGCTGGAACTGCCGCTGCTCCACAATGCACTGACTGATCTGTTCGTGGTCCGGCTCGTCAGATAACTCCCAGAGGGCCCTGGACAGCTTGGCCTGCGAGATGGTGCGTAGGAGGTCTGCTGCACTTCGCTTGATCCGGTCGTCCATGCGCATGTCCAGGGGGCTATCCGGGTGTTTATAGCTGAAGCCTCGCGCCGGATCATCTACCTGCATGCTGGACACCCCCACATCCGCGAACAGGATATCGACACCGTCTAGGCCTTCTCGGGCCAGAATCTCAGCGACACCCGCGTAATTACGACGATACAGACTGATATTCGGCTCCCACCCGAACGCCTTGCCTGCCGCCATAAGACGGTGGCGGGCTCGCTCAAGGTTCGCGCTGTCTACATCGAAGCCGATCAAACGACCGCTGGGACCGATCTGTTTCAGGAATTCTATCGCATGACCTGCGTATCCGATGGTACAGTCACACACGACATGGCCCCGATCTGGATTGAGAATCCCTAGCACCTCTTGTACCAGTACGGGCACATGGGTGCCCGCAGGCGTACGTCCCTT
The DNA here is from genome assembly GCA_022563885.1 of Planctomycetota bacterium. Taxonomy (GTDB): domain Bacteria; phylum Planctomycetota; class Phycisphaerae; order Sedimentisphaerales; family Anaerobacaceae; genus JAIPFM01. The sequence continues at coordinate 4,025 of JADFMM010000172.1, forward strand.
GGTACGGATGTGCTCCTGCATCTCCGGATAGCGCTCCGCGTTCAGCTCTTTGTAGCGCTGGTCGAACCTCCGTGGGTGCGAGCCAGAATAGCGAGCCCGTCGCCGATGGCGGCCCGAGTCCATATTGTCATGCGCTTCATTCATGTAGCAAACATAATATGGCTTCTACCTCTGGGCTGAAAGTCCGCACATTCCTTTAGGCAGAGCCTTGTACCCAGTCGTCCAGTCCCATGCGAGGAAACACTTCGGCGTTACGCATGAGGTGCTCTCTGCCTCGACCCGGAAGACTAAGATTCCCGAAACTCGACTTTGTTCTCGATATGAAGTGTATGGGGCCCAGGCAATGCTCCGCCGTGAGAGAGTGCGGTGCTATTCGTCAGGACATCCTGGAATAATGTGTACGAGAACTCGTCACTTTGGGTGGACAAACCCGGGTCTCTCACTGGAGCCGGTACTTTAATAGCTGTTGGCCAGCAGTTTCGCCACCTTAATCGCTTCCTGAACTTCATCCAGCAGGTAAATGTCAGTCGTATCAGTCTTCGTATGCCCCAACAAGACCTTGGCCGCCTCTTTTCCGAGGATCGATCGAGTGCCGGTGGCAGTTGTTCTTCTGATATCATAGGGCACAAAGACATCAACGCCTGCACGAATACATCCACGTTTGACGGCTTTGCAGAACGTGTTGTGGTCATATTTGTCGCGAATCTTCTTATTGACGATTTTAGGAGCTTCGGCGGGCTTGAAGACATACTGACTGGGGACAAGTCAGGGGACAAGTCAGGGTCGACCCTTAAGAACTTAAATTCCTTGAAATCAATGACCATGGCCTATCTCTAACTTCTTAGTTCTTAAGGGCTAGCCCTCAGAGTTCCCTGGATATGGGTCCGGCTTTTGGAGCATCTTTCAGTTGATTTATCGAAGAAACTGGGTGGTGGATTTTCCATGTGTGATCTTCGTAGTCGAATTCTGCCGACGTCGGCAAAATTGAGTTAGGGGCAGGTCAGATATGTTGCACCACAGAGGACGCAGAGGCCACAGACCGGCCTCCGGCCGGAACCAGAAAAGATCTGAACCACAGAGGACACCGAGGGCACAGAGAAAAGAAAGAGAATAGCTGCCGCGATAGCGCCTCTGTGGCCTCTGCGTCCTCTGTGGTAAAATACCCTCATTCAAGCGAAGCTTGAACCTTTCCCTCCAGTGTAGGGGAGGCATTGACGAGAACGCTGACACAGACAATCTGTGAAATGAAGTCTGAAGAGCCACGCATAATTGGAGATTAATCACATGTCGAAGTGGACGATTTGCACTGCAGTCTTGCTGATCCCAGGCCTTTCCTTCGCCGGACTGGAAAAGACACCTCTGTTCGAGGCACAAACGGCGGGGTACGAACTCTATCGCATTCCCGGGATTGTGGCGACCCCGAAGGGAACGGTGCTTGCCTATTGCGAGGCGCGCAAAGGTGGCAGAGGCGATTGGGGCGCCATTGACGTCATGATGCGACGCAGCACGGACAATGGGCGCACCTGGTCTCCGGCGCGAAAGATCGTCGAACCCCCTGACGATGTGCAGAAAAATCCGGTGGCGACGGCTCAAAACCTGGGAAAGCCGGGTGAATGGACCGTGAATAATCCGGTGGCGATTGTGGACCGCCAGACCGGTGCCATTCACTTCCTGTACTGCATCGAGTACGCCCGATGTTTCTATATGCGAAGCGATGATGAGGGAGTCACTTTTTCCGAACCCGTGGAAATCACGGCGACATTCGACGCCTTTCGTCCCGAGTACGCCTGGAAGGTCTTGGCCACCGGACCGGGCCATGGGATTCAGCTCGACAACGGTCGACTCTTGGTCCCCGTCTGGCTCTCGACCGGGACGGGCGGACACGCCCATCGTCCCTCGTGTGTATCCACGATCTACAGCGACGATCACGGCAAGACCTGGCAGCGCGGCGAGATCGTGGTCAAACATCCGATGTTAAAGAATCCCAGTGAAACGGTCCCGGTGCAGCGCGCGGATGGTCGAGTCATGCTCAATATTCGTCATGAGTCGACACCGCGATTCCGGGCGGTCTCCATCAGCGATGACGGCGTGAGCGGCTGGAGTGAACACCGACTCGATCGGGCCTTGCCCGAGCCGGTCTGTATGGGCAGCATCATCAGACTCACGAAACAGCCGGACGACGATCGCAATCGCATCCTGTTCGCGAATCCTCACAACCCGGATGGCCGGGAGAGAAGGAATCTCACCGTCAAACTCAGCTACGACGAGGGACAAACCTGGCCAGTGACAAGGGTGCTGGAACCCGGTACCAGCGCTTACAGCGATCTCGCAGTAGGTCCGGATGGGATGATCTTCTGCTTCTATGAAGACGGCGCCATTGGCACCCACTATCAGACCAAGCAACTGACACTGGCTCGATTCTCGCTGACATGGCTTCTTGGCGAATAGGGGTGATGGCGATTCAGATGCATGGTGGCCGTGGTCGGGGATTAGGCAGGCTTGATTCGGACACTGGGTTATGTATACTCGCTCGCTGACATGCGTACCCGAAGAGCATTCATTCGACAGATCGCGGGGGGAGCGACCCTGCTCTCCATGGGGGCCCTGCTGAGTTTTGCCAAGGAAGGCGGCCTGCCCGTCCGGGCCATCACCCGGGGTCCCAAGTATCACTGGTTCGGCTACTACGACAAACTGCAGTTTGACCCGACCAGTCGATATGTTTTGGGGATGCAGGTCGACTTCGAGATGCGTTCTCCCACCAAAGAGGACGTCATCAAACTGGGCTACGTCGATCTTCAAGCGAAGGACAGATGGGTCGAACTGGGTAGCAGCCGATCCTGGGGTTGGCAGCAGGGCTGCATGTTGCAGTGTATACCGCGTTCCCCTTCGAAGGTGATCTGGAACGACCGACGGGGGGATGCGTTTGTCAGCGTCATCAGAGATATTAGGACGGGTGAAGATAAGATCATCCCCAAGGCGATCTACTCCCTCAGTCCGGATGGTATCCATGCCATTGGAACCGATTTCGCCCGCATCCAGAACTACCGCAAGGGCTACGGCTATCCCGGCGGCAGAGACCGCTACAAGCATCAGAACGCGCCCGGAAAGTCGGGCATCTACAAAATCAACCTGAATACCGGGGCCTGGGAACTGATCCTCTCCTACGAAGAGATTTCGAAGATTCCCCACAATGGCAACGACATCTCCGGAAAATGGCACTACTTCAACCACCTCCTGGTGAGTCCCGACGGCAGTCGCTTCATCTTCCTGAACCGCTGGCGCGAGGGACCCATACCCGACGAGGTCTTGGCCAATCCGCAGGCATACAACAAGATAAGGGGGCGATACACCACGCGTATGTTCACCGCCGGCATGGATGGCAAGGACCTATTCTTGCTGGACCCCTCCGGCAAGACATCCCATTTCATCTGGAAGGATCCGCAGCACATCACGGCATGGACCCGGCCGCTGGGGAAGCATTCCGGCTTCTGGGAGTTTAGGGACAAGACCAGAGAGATCAAACAAATCGGCAAGGACGTGATGACGCAGAACGGCCACAACACCTACCTGACCGGCACCCACGGCGACTGGATCTTGAATGACACCTATCCGCAAGGGGGCACCCGTGAACAGATTCCCTACCTGTACCAGGTGTCCACCGGGAAGAAGATAGAGCTGGGTCGCTTTTATGAGCCCAAGGAATACACCGGTGAATGGCGCTGTGACACCCACCCCCGATGTAGCAACGACGGCAAGCTCATCTGCATCGATTCGACCCACGAAGGAAATGGGAGACAGATGTATCTGATCGACATCCGTTCCCTGGAGATCGGGTGATCGATCCGACCGACCACGTGGCAGGCCATGGGTTCACTGCACTACCCAAGGGCCAAGTTATTTGTTGCCGGTCCCCTAACAGGCGAATTTGTACAGTCCTTGCCTTGGCGGCCATCTTGCCGCAGCTACTCGCCTGGCAAAGCAATTTACACGCCGTGCCCGCGGCACCGGTTGAGCAAACCGATGTGTTTATTAGTGGGCGCGAGGGCTATCACACCTACCGCATACCGGCCATGGTCGTCACCGGACAGGGAACACTCCTAGCATTCTGTGAAGGCCGCAAGACAAGCCGCTCCGACCACGGGGACGTGGATCTCTTGCTTCGTCGCAGCACAGACGGGGGTCGTACCTGGTCGCCCGTGCAGTTGGTGTACGAAGAGGGGAAGACGGCTGAGATCACCATAGGCAATCCTTGTCCGGTCGTCGATCAAGATACGGGCGTGATCTGGCTGCCCTTTTGTAGAGACAACAGGGACGTGTTTGTTACCCATAGCAAGGACGACGGCCGATCCTGGGAGCAGCCGAGAAACATCACATCACAGGTGACCCACCCTCCCTGGCGTTGGGTGGCCACCGGCCCCGGACACGGGATCCAGCTGCAAAGCGGACGCCTGCTGATCCCCTGCGATCACTCCACATACCTCCACGGAGATCCTCGGCGCGGGCCGGCGGCTCATTCTCACATGTTCTACAGCGACGATCACGGTCGGTCGTGGCAGCTCGGTGGCATCACCCAGGTCGGCATGCACGAGTGTCAAGTGGTTCAACGCACAAACGGATCGCTACTGTTGAGTATGCGCAACTACGCAGGGCTCGATCACCGCGCTTTCGCATCCAGTCTTGACGGGGGACTCCATTGGACCGATCCTAAACACCACCCCGAGGTCTACTGTCCCGTATGCCAAGCCGGCCTGCTTCGTTACATGGACAAGCGCGATGGGCAGTCAAATGAAGTCATCCTCTATTCCGGACCCGGTGGACCGGGACGAACCCGCATGACCCTCCGGCTAAGCCGCGACGGGGGGCAGACGTGGCCAGTCTCCAGAGTACTGCACGAGGGACCGGCCGCCTACTCCGACTTAGTCGCACTGCCAAGGGGTGAGATCGCCTGTCTCTACGAAAGTGGCAGTGAACGACTCTACGAAAAAATCACCTTCGCCAGGTTTGGCGTCTCGTGGCTGAGTGATAGTGATCGGTAACAGCACACGCGACACTATCTCGAGTTTTCCGACCAAGCCTAGTAGTTCGGTTGTCCCTGAGCGTGCGTCAAGGGGTCAAACGTCACATGCCGGCGGTGACGCGGTCCTATCGACCGCCAGTACCCGACCCAGGGCAGCGGCTCGCGTCGACTCAAGTCCACCTCCGCCCAGAAAACGCCCTCTTTGCCTTGGCTCGACGCCAGGATTCGACCCCTGGGACCGATGACCAAGCTGTTGCCGCTGTAGACCGATGGCACCATGTACACGCCGTTGTCACGGGCACGCACGCGAAAAACGGTCTCGCCATCGACGCAACCCTCTGCATCGGGCAGCGTGTTGCCCCAGGTCGGTGCGAAGATGATCTCCGCGCCCTGTTGAGCAAAGATCGTCTCGGGCTCCGGGAAAAACCAGTCGTAACAGATCTGGATCGCGATCGTGCCAAAGTCCGTTTCAAAAACTGGATAGTCATTACCCGGTCGAATCCCCTTCATCCACTCCTCGCGAGGCAGATGGACCTTACGGTAGGTGCCGGCAAGGTTTCCCTGTCGGTCCAGGAGCACGGCGGTGTTGTAAATGTCTCTGCCGTCCAACTCGATCAGGCCGGCCACGACCCAGACCCGATTCTGCCGGGCGGCCTCACCGAGTCGTTTGCTCGCAGGACCGGGGATGGGCTCGGCACACTCGGCAAAAGAATTCGGCGTCCCGACCTTGGTGATCACCTCACCCAGGCAAACGATGTCCAGGTCCAGTTCACCCGCTCTGTCGATTTGCCTACACCACAGCTCCAGATTTTTCGCGGGCGTGCTGCGTTTGGGCTTGAGGTAAACAGATCCAATTTTGACCTTTCGCTTAGCCGGGGTGCTTGTCGGCTGCATGCTTGCACGCTGCCAAAGCACTGACCCCGCCCGCAGCCACTTGGCCTCCAGGGACAGTCTGGCGCCGTCTGCCTGTGCCGGAGCAATCAGTACGTCACTGAACTCCACCCGCTCACCACGGCAAATCGGACCGCGTATGAGCATGCCTGCGGGATGGATCGCGTTGCCGCCTTGCGTCCATAGGAGTCGCACCAACAGGGTGTCATAGGGATCGGGGAGATCCTGAATTCCCCCCTGGACCTTAATCCGGTAGGCCTGGCCGCCCTGTATGCCCTCAATCTCCTGGAAGATACCACCCACGGCATAGGGATTTTCTCCGGCTTCCATGAGAACCCCTTCTTGGGTGCACCCTATGCGACAACCGGCCGGCGCCCAGTCCGGTCGCCAGATGGACCAGTCGCTGGCAACACCGTCTGATGCCGATGATTTTAGCATGGGGTTTGACACGAGTTCTCGGGACCCGCCTGAAGCATTCAGGGTCGAGAAGAACGTCATGGCTACCATGGAAATGAGATGGCTGGGCTTGATGCGACACATAAGCATATCTCCTTCGATATCATGGCCGTGAAGAGTCATTCTAACTGAATTGGGCAGTCGTGGCATCAGAGATTGTGGGAATCCGTCAGCCCTGTGCCGCGATCTTGATTCCGAGCGAGAGGTGGGTGTATAAAGGGCTGGCTGGAAACGGTTGGGTTCAGGCTCTTCCAGAGGTCTAGAAATGTAATCCTTCGTTGGGGATGGATGATTATGGCCATGACACCGAATAGATTCTTAATGATTTTAGCCGTGTGCGCCCTGTTTGCACCCGCGGGGCAAGCGCAGGAATATGACGTTGTCATCTACGGTGGCACATCGGGTGGCGTCATCGCTGCGGTTGCGGTGGCGAAGATGGGCAAACGCGTGCTTCTCATCGAACCGGGCAAGCATCTCGGGGGGCTCTCCAGCGGTGGACTGGGCCAAACCGACATCGGCAACAAGTCCGCGATCGGCGGGCTGGCGCGAGATTTTTATGCGCGCGTGGCCCGGCACTACGCGAGCGACGCCGCCTGGGTCTTCCAGAAACGAAGTGACTATCGTTCCGGTGGACAGTCGAAGACCATGGCCAGTGAAGACACGATGTGGACCTTCGAACCCAGGGTCGCCGAGAAGATCTTCGAGGATCTCGTGCGGGAGTACGGTGTCCCCGTCATGCGTGGACAGCGACTCGATCTCGCCCAGGGTGTCACCAGGAGGGGAAAGGCGATTACCTCCATCCGCATGGAAAGCGGTATAACCTTTCGCGCCCGCATCTTCATCGATGCGACCTATGAGGGCGATCTGATGGCCAAGGCCGGCGTTTCCTTTACGGTGGGACGGGAGGCGAACGCCCAATACGGCGAGACCCTCAACGGCGTTCAGACGCTCAACGCCAGGCACCATCAACTCCAGCAGGCCATCGATCCCTATGTCAGCAAGGGAGACCCCTCCAGTGGGCTTCTTCCGGGCATCGATCCCGGCGGACCGGGCGCGGAAGGCGGCCGGGACCATCGCGTGCAGGCCTATTGCTTCCGCATGTGCATCACCGATGACCCGGAAAACCGCGTGCCCTTTCACCAGCCCGCAGGCTACGATCCGCTCCACTATGAGCTGTTGCTGCGAAACTTCGAAGCAGGAGAGCGGGGCCAGCCGTGGATCAACTCCGCCATGCCCAACCACAAGACGGACACCAACAACAGATACGGATTCTCGACCGACTTCATTGGACAAAGCTACGACTGGCCCGAGGCCGACTATGACACCCGCGCAGCCATCTTCAAACGACACTTGGTCTACCAACAGGGCCTCATGTGGACCCTGGCCAACCACACCCGTGTCCCGGAAAAGATCCGCAGCGAGTTTGCCCGCTGGGGCACGACCCGGGATGAGTTTCGCGACAATGGAGGCTGGCCCCACCAGCTCTACATCCGCGAGGCGCGACGCATGGTCTCCGACTATGTGATGACACAACACCACTGCCAGGCCCGCGCGACCGCCGAGGATTCCGTCGGCCTGGCCGCCTACACCATGGATTCGCACAACGTGCAGCGCTACGTCGATAAAGACGGCCAGGTACGTAACGAGGGTGACGTCCAGGTCGGTGGTTTCCCACCCTATGCGATCGCGTATCGATCGATCGTCCCCAGGCGTTCCGAGTGCAGCAACCTCTTCGTGCCGGTCTGCCTCTCCGCGACCCACATCGCCTTCGGGTCCATTCGCATGGAACCGGTCTTCATGGTGCTCGGTCAGTCGGCGGCGACCGCCGCGGTCATGGCCATCGAGGCCGACATCGCCGTCCAGGACGTCGGCTACCCGGCGCTACGCGAACGCCTCCTTGCCGATAGTCAGGTCCTCGCATGGACCGGCCCGCGGCGAACGATCATCGACCCCCAGGGCCTGCCCGGCATCGTCGTCGACGACACCGAGGCGGCCATCACAGGCCCCTGGATGGACAGCGTCTCGATTCCAGGCTTCATCGGCAGCCGCTACCTCCACGACAACAACCAGGACAAGGGTAGGCTTTCGGTGCGATACGAAGTCACGCTACCCCGAAACGGCCTCTACGAAGTACGGATCGCGTACACTGCCAACCCCAACCGCGCGTCGAATGTCCCCGTCACCATCGAACACAG
>JADFMM010000440.1 GCA_022563885.1 Planctomycetota bacterium
CACCGGCGTAGCTGTTCTACGTCGCGGATGTCGCGATTGAGAAACGATCAAAGATGGGGTGCAATTGGGTATTCAAAAGTCCAAGTTATTTCTTGCCGGTTCCCTACATCGTGTGCTTAGAGTTGAGTCCCTGGCTCAGCTTCGCGACCTGCAACTCTAGTCGCTTGATTTCTCGAATCACTGAGTTCTTGATCAGTAACATCCAGTACCACAGTTTGAGGGCGGCTGTGGCCACAACGCTAGCCAGGAATAGTGTGGCGTAGGCAACTAAGTCTCGGGTTCCAGTGACGCGAAAAAACTGAACCACGGCGATGATCGCGATGATCAGAAACAAGATCCGAAAGAATGCGGCGAGCAGCGCCACCCATCGAAACCTGCCGCGAAACGTCTCGGCAACCTGAGTCCGTATTGGAAGCTCCCGGTCGGAGTCGATTGCCTCGAACTGAACTTCCGAGTTCAATGCACTGCGCATTGCATCGTTCATGTCGTTCATGTGATCTGCCTTTCTAAAATGTCCGTCAACTGACTTCGTGCGTAGCAATAAAGTCTCGATTTTGCGGTCCCTTCCGGGATGCCGAGGATGCCGGAAATCTCGGCAATATTGAAGGCTTCAAGGTATCGCAACGTCAGGATAGCTCGTACATGGCCCGGCAATTTGGTCAGTGCGTTGTGGACCAGATCAGAATCCTCTTGAACATTTGGCTGATTAAGAGTTTGGGACGTCTGCTCTGCGTATCTCTGCAAAAAGGTTCTGTTGCCTTTTTTGGTGCCGTCTCCAGTCGGCGCATTTATGACTGGCAACACTGTATGCCCATTGTCGAAAACGGGCCTGATCCTCCAGTTTCTCAATATCGCGGATGATGGCCGTGCAGGCGTTTTGAACGACGTCCCGCGCCGTGTCATTATCACCCGTAAGCTGCCGGGCATATCGCCACAGACACGGATGCCATCGTGTGACGAGATCTTCAGAGGCCTTTGGGTCACCCTCCTGACAGTGCAGGACATGCAGTTCGTCATGGATACGCTCCGGTTTCATATTTGTACCAAGATCTTCCTAAACAAGCAAATCTACTGGATCGGGGTTAATCGCACTATAGTGTTTCCTATCGGAATTGGTAATTGTTACTATAATCAGCATTAGAAGGAACTGTCGCTTAAAGCCCGTTCGCCTCGCCACAAGTCCCTGGACCAACGGTTGGCCGAGTGACTTGGCAATGTGACCCGTTGGCCATCATGGGTCTTGGGCATTCAGCAGGCCACCGGATTCGGCGGCGCCCAGGACAACACCTTTTCTGATTAGGAGTTGTGTGACCATGAAGATGTACAAGACGAGATTCACCCTTCGATGCCGCTTGTCCCGCCGGCTTGTTGTCGCCATCCTGCTGTGCGCATGCGCGTCACGAGTGACCGCCGCGGATAGACCGAACGTTCTCTGGCTCTACCTGGAAGACGTGAGCGGCTGGTTCAGTTGTTACGGCGAAACGCTGATCGAGACGCCTAATATCGACCGGTTGGCCGAACAGGGGACGCTTTTCACGCGCTTCTACACGCCGGCGGGTGTGTGTTCACCGACGCGCTCCGCCATCATTACCGGTATGATGCAGACCTCCATCGGCGCGCACAACCACCGTAGCTGCCGCCCTAATTTCCGGGGCAAGGACATGGGTGAGTATGATAAGAACGTCCTGCCCAACGATGTAGTACCCCTGCCCATCCGCTTCCGACAGGCGGGCTACTGGACCTTCAACGAAGGCGGCAAGGATGACTACAATTTCGAGTTCGACAAGAAGGCCTTCTATGACTTCGAGCGGAGCAGAGGAGGCTGGGGGCCCAGGTCGCTGGTGGCGGGTGACTGTTGGAGAGGAAGGCGGGAGGGACAGCCCTTCTTCGGCCAGGTGCAACTGGGAGGCGGCAAGCTCGGCAGACGCGCGCCCAAGGTGCTCGACCGGGCCAAGGTGCCGGTGCCACCCTATTATCCCGATATCCCCGAGGTACGCGAGGAGATTGCCCACCACTACGACTGCCTGCTGAAGACGGATGAGCAGGTCGGGCAAGTCATTGACGCCCTAAAGCGGGATGGCCACTATGGCAATACGGTGATCTTCCTCTTCAGCGACCACGGTTACAAACTCCACCGCCACAAGCAGTTCTTATACGAGGGCGGTATCCACATGCCCTTGATCGTCGTGGGTCCCAAGCTGCCGACCGGCCAAGTTCGCGACGATCTGGTCAGTGGGATCGACGTTTCTGCCGCGTCACTGGCTGCCGCGGGCATCGGCGTACCCGCCGCCATGGAAGGCCGAGACTTCTTGGCCGCCGATTATCGGCCACGTGACTACGTCATTGCCGCCCGCGACCGCTGTGACTATACCATCGAGAAGATCCGGGCCGTAGTGACGCCGCGCTACAAATACCTGCGCAACTATTTGACCGATCGGCCCTTCATGCAACCCAGCTATAAGGACGGTTGGCCCGTCTCAAAAAAGTTTCGCGAAATGATAGCCGCCGGCGAGATGAACAAGGACCAGTTGATCTTCTTTGGGCCAAACAAGGTTCCCGAGGAACTCTATGATCTGCAGAACGATCCACACGAGATTCACAACCTCGCCAACAGTCGTCGCCACAGGGCGGAGCTGGAGCGTCATCGGGAGATCCTCGCCGACTGGATTCGCAAGAGCGGAGACAAGGGGCAGAAAGTGGAATCCGATGTCGGTTTGCTCTGCACGCTCAAACGTTGGGGCGACAAGTGCGTCAATCCCGAGTATGAAAAGGTTCGGCATCTCTTGACCGACGGAGAGGGTGACAAGTAATTGGTCTGGCCTTCGGCCAGTTTTGATTGTTTTCTCACAGAGGCACGGAGACACAGAGAAAACAGCCGGTGTCCAATACGCCTCCGTGCCTCTGCGGCTCTGTGAGAGAAATTAGTCGCGGCCGAGGGCCGCATCGATCGATGTTCAAAAGGAGGTTCGTGATCATGAGAACAAATGTGATTGTTGCTAGTTTCATTCTTGTCTGTATTGGCGGCATCGTCGCCGTGCCTAACATTTGGGGTCAGGACTCCCAAGAACTCATTCTCAAGAATGCCGAGGCGCGACTGCGTGCGATCTACGAGGGAGGGGAGTTCCGCTCCAAGAGATTTCGTGCAGACTGGCTCCCGGATAGTTCGGGCTACACAATTCTGGAGCCGGTTCCCGAATCGGAGGAACAGGTGCTGGTACGTTATGACGTCGCCAGCGGTAAACGCACCGTGCTGGACTCACCTCAGAAAGAGGAGGCCGGCAGGTCCGGCAGCATTTCCCCCGGCGGCCGGCGTCTCCTCTACTTGGACCAGGGGA
>JADFMM010000173.1 GCA_022563885.1 Planctomycetota bacterium
GTTCCTGGAACGAGTCGACCCGTAGGCAGACAGGCAGGAGCCACTCAGATCACTCCTTTGGAGAAAGGCCAGGCCATGACGCGTCATAGGATCACTCATCGGAATGTAAGATGTTCTACGAGCACATGGGGCACAACTCTCCGTTCCAAGTTCGCTCCTTCATTGCACGGTGGCAACTACTATGACTTCTGCTGACTTCTGCCCATTCATCCGGTGTGTTACCACACAGGACGCTACCGGCGTCGCCGGCCGCCCCGTTGAGCAGATCTCCCCGGATAAGAACATGAAACGAATCGTTAACATAAACAGAACTCGCGTAAAGGAGACTTTCACCCTATAAGTTCATGCCCATGCCGGGCCTACACATCGGGTTCCATGAGACGTCCCTGACGGGCCGCACATGACCCCGTGCGTTAGGCTAAACCATATTAATAAAAGGTGTTCGATATTGTTTCGGCGAAAATTTATGGGAGATCCGTATTTAATAATGATTGATGAACAATGGGATACAATCATGATGGCCTATTATGATTTTAAGGATAAGAATCCAATTATTGAATATGACATCTGTAATGGAAAAATATTCTCATACTCGGCAAGGAAATATATTCAGACGTTAAGTAGCAGGACAAGGGATCATTCAAACGAACAACACAAAGAAGCTACCAACAAGAATCAATTCATGCTATTTGTAAAGGATCATGAAAAACGTAAATTGAGGTCGTATATTCTTGATTTGCCATTACAATAACAGATTTGTTTGGAAAGCATCGCCTAACGCTGCACCGGATCGCTCACCCGCTGCGCGGGATCGCGTCCGGTGAGCGTGACCGTTCGGCGGGACAGAGGAGACAATGTACTCTATCCTTGATATCGACCTCGACTACTTCAACCAGGTACCCGATGCCGCTCGCCGTCTAGAGCAACTGCTTCACTGGGCAGCCTGTCCGGTCTCTATGGTTGTGGAACGCCACAATCACGCATTTGGGCGCTGGAGGAAGAGATGGCGGAGAAACAACATCGCGCCATCGCACATTCTCCATGTTGACGAGCATCACGACATGATGGACCAGCGACAGCAAGCCAACATCGGCAACTTCATGTTCCACGCGATGCGCATTTGGCCCCGGTGCCGAGTGCACTGGTTGGTGCAGTGTCCCATAGACTCGCCCGCGATGTGGCTGGCAGACGAGACGTGGGATTCGGTGAGATCCAGATTTAGTCACGGGCCTCGCCGCCCCGCTCGATGGCCGAAGCCAGATGTTGTCTCAGTTTGCACGAGTCCCGACTTCGTCGTCCCCCACTTAGCCGCTGAATTGATGAACGTTCTCGCAGAATTCATAACGGACGATCACAAAGACAAAATGCCGAATCGGGTAGCCGGGGGGATTAGCCCTCGGCCCCCACACCATCCGGCGTGCGGGTCCGCACTGGGCGGTTCCCAGGGATTACTGGGCGGTCCGGGGACTAGCCGGGTAGTGAATCTTACACCCCCTAGCTCTTTGACATTTAGCAGTATAATACTCCTGCGAACCTAGAGCATTGATTCGGAGAAGAATATGAAAGATACAGATTTTAAGCTGCTCGATCCATTGGCGGATTCTATTAACGACAAGTTCGAGGAACTACACAGAGCGGGCGCGTTTGAAGATATCCTACAGAAGTTGAAAGACGCAATGGGGCAGCTACCGGACACCTACTCCATCAGCTTCGACGTTTCGATGAACGTTTTCGATACGGATAAAGAAAAAGGCTTGAGGCTTCTTACTACTGGCTTCAACACATCCATAGGGCACGACCCCTATCGGTGCTACGGCGATAGCTCTCCACAAAAATACTTGGTCGATGGACAGATGTGTACTGTCCCTGATGAATTCTGCCCTCACTGTTGGGGGGCCTGGGAATTCAAGTTCAAACATCCGGCATGTCCCGAGTGTGGATATGAGCTAGGAAAACAGGTAAAATACCTGCTCGACAGAGATATTTGTCCCTATTGTCAAGAAGGCAAAATCACAAATGACAGTCCCACCTGCGACAAATGCGGATTTGAGGTGGATGAACAGAAGGTTGTGTGGGGGTAGCCCGGGAACTAAGGACTCGCCCGGAAATAAATTACCGAATTATCCGCTCAGATTTAGGTCGTATTTGGTCGGGATCGATTGAGCGAAACCGGAAGCGTGGCCGTTCTACGTTGAGGATTTCGCGATTGAGGAACGGCCAAAGACGGCCTGAAGATGAGATGGAGAATCGATAAGTTATTTTCGGGCGGGTCCTAAAGGTGTCCGCGGGAAAAACCAAAGGGGGAACCCTACGGGAACTCTAAAGTATACTGGACACCTTTACCTTCCTTTACCTTTAATTCTCCCTGGGCAAGCTCGGGACAGGCTATGCCCGCGTCTCTGCTGAGGCATCTTTCAGGTTGGCGTTACCGCGCCCCCCTTGCCCTCGGCTAGTACTTGTGCCTATGAAACAAGTCGTTAACATAAACAGAGTTCGCGTACAGGGGACTTTCACCCCACAAGTTCATGCCCATGCCGGGCGTACACATCGTGATTCAGTGGACGCCGCTGCGGGTCGCGCATAAGGCCGTGCATTAGCACTTTAAACCAAGAAAGGCAAAAAAATGAGTGAGCCCGATGATACAATCAGTGGCTTCTATGATGATGATGGAACAAAGATCGATCCGAATCTTATGGGAAAACCATCATTGTGTACAACGTGTAAAAAAGACGATGATATAAAAGAAGAAATGTTTTGCACGTTGAATAGAATGGATCAACAGGGTGAAGATGAATTTAAATGTGATGCATATGTGTCAAAATATGATGAAGATGCAATGGAGAATGAAGAGACAACAGACGAAGACGAATGCATAAGTTTTTAAAGAAGTGCGAATCGGGTAGCCGGAGGGATTATCCCCTCGGCCCTCACACCACCCGGCGTGCGGGTCCGCACCGGACGGTTCCCAGGACAAGCCGACCCGTAGGCGAACACTCAGGAGCCACTCAGTGACCACTCCAGTGGAGAAAGGCCAGTCAATGACGCGCCATGCAAAAGCTCATCCGGTGGGATTCGTTGTGTCACACGAGCACATTGGGGCTCAAGTCCCCGTTCTGGGTTCGGTCCTTCATTGCATGGTGGCCACTACTATGGCCTCTGCTCACTTCTGCCCGATCATCTTGCATGTTACCCCTGAGGTTGCATACTCGAAACCTCTTGAAAGAGGATATTCATAAATCATAACCTGTATGGCTCGCATGAGTGTGTTGGTGGTAGATCTCACCTTCGGCGCGGTGTATGATGTACGACAGAGAGACAGAGTTCACAGCCAGGCCTTCGGCCGGAACCAAAGTAGGTTTGAACCACAGAGGACACCGAGGGCACTGAGAAAAGAAAGGGAATAGCTGCGGCGATAGCACCTCTGTGGCCTCTGAGTTCTCTGTGGTAAAGACTCCCTATGTATGCCGAAGGCATGCCCTGATATTTATGCAACGTTGGGGTTACCATTCAAGACGCTGCCGGGATCACGGGCCGCCCGTTGGGCATCAAGAAAGGAAAGCGCAGCATGAAGAATCTACTTGGAGCGATGTTATTCGCCTGTCTTTTCTTACAGGCAGGGTGTGTCACCCCTCAGCAGCACACGGGGCTAATGGTATCTGTTACCGACACTATTGACGGGCAAGAGAGCGTTGTCTCGGCTAGAGTGGGGAAGGATGGTGAATTCAAGAACAGCATCGCGATAGGTGACCGCACCCGGACGATATCAGGGAAGGTGACAAAGTCAGGCGACAATTATTTCGTTTCGATCGACTACAACAGCACAAGAGCGAATACCCCTGGATTGGTACAGATCCACTCAAACTTGCATTTGCAAGAAGGTGAATCAAAGGTAATTGGCGGTGGAAGTGGCGTTTCCGTCTACATTAGCATATCGAGTGAATGACGGGGCCCGGCATTGGGGTGCGGCTGCCTCGCTACGCTCATCGTTGACCACACGCGTTCTGTGAGAAAGAGATCGAACAATGAACGCAGAAGAAGCAAAGGCTGTTTTCAATAGTGAAGTCGAGCGGTTCCCAGAAGAAGTCGATCCGCGGGTAGACAGGCAGAAGCCACTCCTGTGGAGAAAGGTAACCGTTCACAGGAATATAGTCTGGTTTTCTGGTTCGAGCTTCGCTCGAATTGTGTATTTCACAGGAAGATTAGAAGGGGCTGCCGCCAATCTGCAACTGCCGCCCGCCACAAAAGGATCATGGGTATCGGCGTTAGCCCTTCCCTGTCTTCTTTTCTTCCCGTGTAATTCTCCTTTGAGCGAAGCTCAATTAATGGCGATTGTGTTTTCCTGTAAATACTGACAGAGAAAGGCCAATCCATGAACTCTCTTAATCTTGTCTTGATTACATCTATGACAATGATGCTTCCGGGCTCAGCTTTCGCCCAAATCGGCGAGGAGACCTTGGCTGTTCCGGGGCTGTCCAAATCCGTACAGATTATCAAGGACAAATGGGGCATTTCTCACATTTACGCTGAGGACGAAAGAGACCTGTTCTTCGCTCAGGGATTCAACGCGGCACGCGACCGTCTTTTCCAGTTGGAGATTTGGCGGCGTCAGGCCACCGGGACGGTGGCGGAGATCCTGGGCCCCCGGGAGCTAAAGCGGGACATCGGAACGCGGCTCTTTATGTTCCGTGGCGACATGGACCAGGAAATGAATCACTACCATCCGCGTGGCAGCGATATTATCACCTCCTTTGTGAAGGGAGTGAATGCCTATATCGAACGAACCGGGCGTGACCCGGACTTGCTTCCCCTTGAATTCGAACTCTTGGGCATCAAACCGAAAGCATGGACACCTGAGGTCGTTATTTCGAGACACCAGGGTCTTCTGGGCAATATCGGTAGCGAACTCAATCTTGGCCGGGCCGTCGCGCGACTCGGCCCTGAAAAGGTCAGGGAATTGAGCAATTTTCATCCCGGGCAACCCGATATTTCGCTCGACCCTGCCATCAACGGAGAACTGCTTTTTGAGAATATCCTTGGGCTCTATAATGCGTTCCGAAGCCCAATTCGTTTTAAACCTGAGGACCTGATAAGCGCATTCCGGTCGGAGGGTGGCGCTCTCACGGGGCTGGCGAAGGAAGGCGAAAGACTGACGTCCCCATCCTCCTGGTATGAGCAGGACGAAATCGGCAGCAACAATTGGGTTATCAGCGGCGCGCTTACCCAGAGTGGATATCCCATCATGGCGAACGATCCACATCGCCGGCAGTCGGCTCCTTCCCTTCGTTACTGGGTTCATCTGGTGGGACCGGGCTGGAATGTCATTGGCGGGGGCGAGTCCGAGATCCCGGGCGTATCGATTGGCCACAACGAATACGGCGCCTGGGGCTTGACGGTCTTCCGCACAGATGGAGAAGACCTCTATGTATATGACACCAATCCAGCCAAGCCCCTGCAGTACCGCTACCAAGGGCGATGGGAAGATATGCGCGTGATCAAGGAGACGATTAAGGTCAAAGGTGAAGAATCAGTCACCGTAGACTTAAAATACACGCGTCATGGGCCTGTCGTTTTTGAAGACGAAGATAACCACAAAGCTTATGCAGTTCGAGCTGCCTGGATGGAGATAGGAGGAGCGCCCTACCTCGCAAGCTTAAGAATGGACCAGGCTAAAAGTTGGGAGGAATTCCGGGAGGCCTGTGGCTACAGTCATATTCCAGGAGAAAATATGATATGGGCGGGCAGGGACGGCGATATCGGTTGGCAGGCCGTGGGCATCGCGCCGATCCGTAAGAATTGGAGCGGCCTGGTACCGGTGCCAGGGGACGGACGATATGAATGGGACGGTTACTTACCCATCAAGTCTAAGCCCAATATCCACAATCCGGGTAAAGGATTCTGGGCAACGGCCAATGCCAACCTCATCCCTCGAGATTACCCCTACAGAAATGCCGTGGGGTGGACCTGGACGGACCCATTCCGGGCTGACCGACTCGAAGAAGTACTCTCTTCCGGTCGCCAACACTCCTTGATGGATATGGTACAACTGCAGACCGACTATCTCTCTATTCCGGCGCGCCATTTGGTGCCTTTGCTAAAAGACCTCCGATCCGACAATGAAAGAGTTGAAAAGGCACGTCTGATGCTCCTGGACTGGGATTACGTGCTGCACAAGAACTCCATCGCAGCGGGAATTTACGCCGCCTGGGAGCGGCGCTTGCAGGAGAATACTGCCCAACTCTTCATACCCGACGAAGTTCGGGATTTCATGCGCCGAATTTCCATGCAGAAAATGATCAACTGGCTTGTCGTGGCGCGAGCTGCCTTTGGCGATGATCCCTTGGCGGGAAGGGATGCCTTCCTCTTGCGAAGCTTGACAGAAGCTGTAGAGAGACTTACCGAGCGCGTGGGGGCCGACATGAGCGCCTGGCAATATGGTCGGTACAAACATGCTTTGATTCGCCACCCCCTGAGCGCAGCGGTCAACGCAGAAACTCGCAAGAGGTTGGATGTCGGGCCAGTGGCTCGAGGTGGAAATAGTTACACCGTCAACAATACCGGCGGGGGAGACAATCAAACTTCAGGTGCATCTTTCCGAATCATTGTCGACACGAGCGACTGGGACCTCACCCTGGGCATGAACAACCCTGGCCAGTCCGGAGACCCTGACAGCCCATTTTATAGCAACTTGTTTGGGTTATGGGGAATGGATCAATTTTTCCCCGTATTCTACTCGCGCCAAAAGGTGGAATCGGTTGCCAGTGAGATCATGGTACTCGAGCCTGAAAGATGAGATTTGCTCGATGGAAGGAAAAGACCGGTGGAGGTTCTCGCGGCATTGTCGCGGGAGCGATTGCGAGAGAGGCGGTCTACGGAATTCGCGCTGGAAAGAAGCTTGGATTCGTCATGTTCACCGATATTCCCTCTGAAGGCACGAGCGTGTCAGGTGGCTCGACTTGGACAGGACACATCAAACCGACAAGTGGGTTAAGGGAGCGGCAAGAAATAACTTAGACTTTTGAATGCCCAATTGCACCCCATCTTTGATCGCTTCTCAATCACGAAAACAGCGGCTTCCTTGGGTCAAACCTAGCTGCGATAGCAGCATAAAAAGCATCCCAAGCAATCCGCGACGTAGAACAGCTACGCCTGTGGTTTCGCTAAGAACGCTTGGAAGGGACAGTCTTTTAAAAGACTGTCCCCCATCCTTGTTTCTACCCAATATGGGGCACACTTGGACCCCAAATTGTCCAAGTTATTTCTTGCCGATCCCTTAACGCGCAGCAGATAGGACGTCACCTGCCAAGTGAAACGGATTCACACGCTGATTCGTCCACGATGGACGCGGCAAGCGTAACCGCGTCGACCGGTACCGAAATCACGCCGCGCTGGCACACTACTATGGAGATCGGGCTAAGCGCCAGCGTGCTCATATTCGGTATATTGCTCATGGCGCTGGAGGTCCTCTATTTGAGGAACAGAACTGATGTGCATCCTGTCTGGGCGCTGAAACTTTTCGGACTAACGCTTGTCATCACTGCGGGGCTCTTTTTGATCGTCGCGGGGTTTAGTCAAAACCAAACGGCATCGATGATGGGATTACTCGGTACGGTGGCGGGATACCTGCTGGGAAAAGATGTCAACTATAGAGATGACTCAGCACCTCTCGCACAGAAGCAGACGTAAGTGTCTCTCCAGAGAACCAGATGCTCAACCCGACGGCTGGCGTTCTCCGGAATCACAGGGGGCTCAGGCGGCTGCTAGGGACTGAATTGTCCTCGTCCGGTGTCACGAAGGGCGAAGGCGCCCCAGGGTGTGGCCACGAAGAGACCCCAACCGGCCGCGCCGACAAGGAGGGCAACGGGATCGCGCGAGCCATAGGCGTTGGCCTGCCGACGGGGACGCATGTTTTCCATACGAACACCGGCTCGTCGAGAGAGGTATACAGGCGGAGTATCTATTCCCCTGATGTCATGCTGTCCTGGAGACTCTTTCATGAAAACGCTTGGCCGAGAAGCATGTTTTAAACGATGGGTACCGATAGGGTTGCTCTTTTTGTGTGCACCCTTGCTGGTTCAGACCGCCCCGGGCCATGGTTCGGACTGGCCCGAATTTCGCGGCCCGACGGGCCAGGGCATTGCTGATGCGGCGGATCCTCCGATTCACTGGAGCCCGACCCGGAACATCGTCTGGAAACGGTCCATACCGGGAGAGGGATGGTCCTCTCCCATTCTCTACCAGGGCTCCCTCTATCTCACCACCGCGCTGACCAACGAACAGGATCATCCCGTTTCGCTGCGGTTGATTCGCGTGGATGCCGCTACCGGGGAGGTCATCTGGGACAGAGAGATATTTGCTCGCACAGGTCCCAGCCCGCGACAGGGCAAGAACAGTCATGCGAGTGCGACGCCCATCGCCCGGGACGGACACATCTATGCACACTTCGGTCACATGGGAACGGCCTGCGTGGACCTCGCCGGTGATCTGGTCTGGACGCAGACCGAACTCGACTATGCGCCCGTGCACGGCAACGGCGGATCGCCGATCCTGGTGGATGACAAACTGATCTTTAGCTGTGACGGCACGGAAGATCCTTTCTTGGTGGGGCTCGACAAGGAGACGGGTGCGGTTGCCTGGAGGACGGCGCGGCACAAAACCGACGCGTGGTCCATCTCCTTTTCCACCCCGCTGCTGATCCAAGAGGGTGGAGAGAAGGTCGTGGTGAGTCCGGGCAGCGGTCACGTGGCCGCGTATAATCCGGTTGACGGCGGGGAAATCTGGCGCGTGCTCTATGGCAAGGGATACTCGGTGGTACCCCGACCCGTCTATGCCCAAGGCCACGTCTTCATTGGCACCGGCTTCATGTCTCCCTCTGTCTTGGCCGTGCGCATGGGTGGCCGGGGCGATGTCACCGACTCCCATCTGACCTGGAAGACCAAGAGCTACGCGCCCAGGACACCTTCCATGTTGTGTCACGGGAAGGAACTCTACTACATCGCCGACAACAGCTACATGACTTGCGTGGACGCGCTGACGGGAAAAGAGCATTGGCAACAACGTCTGGGTGGGACCTTCTCGGCCTCTCCCGTGCTGGCCGGCGACCGCCTCTATGTGGTCAGTGAGAAGGGTGTCACATCGGTCATCGCTGCCGGCACGACTTACACGCTGCTGGCAAAAAATGATCTGGCCGAAAAGTCCTTCGCGTCGCCCGCTGTCTCGGGCAAAGCGCTCTTCATCCGCACCGAACACCATCTCCATCGCATCGAGGCGCAGGGCGGTTAGGGACTGCTGTTCTCTGGTCTTGAAGAGAGTGGGCAGGTAATACGCTTTGCCACAGGCATTCTTTTTTACCCGCCAGGTTGTCATACCTGCGGTTCTGTGTTAGAATTAGAATTGCCGCTTTTTGTTGCGGCAGCCATCTATGCTCGGTTCATTAAGTTGGATGGAGGGTCGATCGACGAAACCCTTTCTGTCTGTGACATTTGTCACTCTACAGCAAACGCGGATCTGTCTGGAGGAATGAATCATGCCATCGAATCGTACGAAAAGCCGTCTCTGGATCCCACTGCAAGAAGCCTGTTTCCTGCTCCTCTTGGGCCTCGGCTTGGTGGCGACCGCCGCCGAAAAGGAAGACATCGTCCTCTATCTACCCTTCGAGGATGCGCAGAATCCCATTGATGCCTCTGACGATCCTGCAACCGTTTCGGTCCGTGGCTCGCTCAATTTGGTCGATGGGCAGTTCGGGTCGAAGGGCCTGGAATTCAACGGGAACAATGCCAACCTGGTCGAGGTGGCCGATGCCGACAAGCTGGAGGGGATGACTGCCATTACCATCGAAGGATGGGTACGTCCCCGCGGGATGGCCTTACAGGACGGTATGTCGCTTGCTTCCAAACGCATTGGTACGAACAACCAGGACTCCTACAACCTTTTTGTCTGGAACGGCAACATTGTTAACGGTCGCATCAACGGCAGTGGAGGCACCGCTGTGCTGTCTACCACGGCCCTTGTCGACGAGACCTGGTATCACCTTGCCATGGTCTTCGATGGAGCCAGTGGCGGTGACAAGTTGCAGTTGTACGTCAACGGTGTCCTCGAGGGCAGCGTCGGCCACGCGGCCACGTCTGTCAATCCAGGCGACGCCTCACTGTGGATCGGTGAGTTGGACGCCATCAGGGGATTTTCATGGAACGGGGCCTTGGACGAAGTCGGTATTTGGAACGTTGCCCTGAGCGAGGAGGAAATCAACGACATCATGGTCCGGGGCAAGGCGAAGCTGTTCCGGGGAAGTGTCGCATGGAATCCGGTCCCGTCCGACGGCGCTGAAGATGTGCCGTATACCACCGGCCTGAGTTGGGCTCCGGGAGAATTCGCCGCAACCCGCGACGTCTATTTCGGAACCCAATTTGACGACGTGAATGACGCCGGTAGAGCCGATCCCGCGGGGGCGCTGGCCAGTGAGGGCCAGACTGAAACCACCTTTGATCCCAGTCGCCTGGCATTCGGCGAGACCTATTACTGGCGTGTGGATGAAGTCAACGGCACGCCGGACTTTACGATTCACCGGGGAGACATCTGGAGCTTCACGACCGAGCCTTTCTCGATTCCCATCACCAACATCACGGCCACGGCCTCCAGTTCGTTCGGGGCTTCCGAGCCTGAGAAGACCATCGACGGTTCCGGTCTGGTGGATGATCTCCATGGCACCTCCGCCGGCAATATGTGGATCAGCGCGGGGATCCCGGCCACGCTCGAATACGCCTTCGACCGGGCGTACAAGCTGCATGAGCTTTGGATCTGGAACTCGAATCAGGTCATCGAGGCCTTCGTGGGATTCGGCGTCAAAGACGTGGTCATCGAGCACTCCCTCGACGGCGAGAACTGGACCGTTCTGGACGGCGTCGGGCCCTTGGCCCAGGCTACGGGTACCGAGGGTTATGCCCACAACAATACCATCGATTTCGGTGGTGCCACGGCCCAGTATGTCCGTTTGACTGTCAATAGTGTACAGGGGATTGCACCTCAGGCCAGTCTGAGTGAGGTGCGGTTCTACTCCATTCCAACCTTTGCGACCCGACCCAATCCGGAAACAGGCGCCACCGATGTGGTCCCCAATGTGACATTGGCGTGGGGCCGTGATGGCCGAGAGGCCGATCACCATGACATCTACGTTGGGTCAAATCCTGATGATCTAACGCTTGCAGGCACGGTCAGTGAGAGCGGCTTCGACACCCTGGCATTGGATCTGGAGCTTGGCCAGAGCTATCATTGGCGCGTGGATGAGGTCAATGAGGCCATGGATCCCAGCCATTGGGCGAGTGATATCTGGAGCTTCACCACCGTGGACTCCATCAGCATCGACGACATGGAGAGCTATGCGGACGCGGAATTCTTCGAGATCTGGGCTACTTGGGTCGACGGTTTTGACGATCCCACCAACGGCTCCCTGGTCGGTGGCGTCGCCGGCATCCCCGAAACCGATCTCGTCCATGGCGGCGGTCAATCCCTTCCCATGGACTATGACAATAGCGCTGCCGCCCAGTCCGAGGCGACGCGTACCTTCGACGCCCCGATGGATTGGACCGGGCATGGCATTCAGGGCCTGGTGCTCTACTTCCAGGGCAGTGCCTCCAACACGGGTGGCAGTCTATATGTCAAGATCAACGGCACGAAAGTCGCCTACGATGGTGATCCCGCCAACCTGATGCGTGGCGGCTGGAGCAAGTGGTACATTCCCTTGGCCGACGTGGCCGGCAACCTCGGTAGGGTCACCTCGTTGACCATCGGCATCGATGGCGGGGGAGAAGGGGTCGTCTACCTGGATGACATTTTCCTGACGTCCGATACCCGTGAATTCATCACACCCATCGACCCCGGGTCCGCGGGTCTGTTGGTGCATTGGGCCTTTGACGAAGCCGCCGGTGACACGGCCGGTGACACCAGCGGCAATAACCATGCAGGCACGATCAACGGCGCGACCTGGACAGCCGGTGGATTTGACGGGTCGGGCTACTCTCTGGCCTTCGGCGGCGATGGCGATTTCGTGGTCGACAGCGGCACGGTCATGTCCCAGATCAATGGTTTGAGCGCAGTGACGGTCGCGGTCTGGGTCAATTCTGATGTGACCAACACGGACCATGGCTTCATTCACTTCATAGACCCCGACGGCGGTGACGACGGCGGCATGCGTTATGACGCTGCTGGTGCTTCGTTCTCGGGCACCAATGTCATGAAGATGTCGCTGCACACGACCGGCGGCAATGTGCAATTGGAGAGTTCCAGTGGAGCTCAGACCACCGAATGGCAGCACGTCGCGATGAGTTGGCAGAGCGGGGAGTCCTTGAAGTTGTACATTAACGGAATCCTGGACACACCCACGGGCGCCACCGATCCGACGGTCGGCACGGTAGACACGGTGACACAGCTGCTGGTCGGCCGGGGCGCCAAAGACGATTTGGTGAGTGAGAGCTGGGAGGGCCTGATCGATGGCGTGCGTGTCTACAACCGAGGCTTGACCGACGGAGAAGTGGCCGGGTTGG
>JADFMM010000174.1 GCA_022563885.1 Planctomycetota bacterium
CTCTCGGCAGAATGGTTCCTGCTGTCACTGTCTGGGTCTCAAAATCGAGTCGAAAGAGCTGTCGCAACTTTCCGTCGTAGAAGATTATGACCCCTCTTTCTGGGGCAGGGAAGTAGCATACACTCCGATCCTGCTGAAACCGTCCCAAGTCCGAAGCGTACTGCCGAGACATCCCCTTGGGGCCGGCATACCATGCATCGGCCCTGGTCCAGGACCGGTTTTTGTCCATGTCCTGGGTAACGTGAACTTGCTTCCAAACGCCACGCTTTCTATCAAAGATAAGTTGCACCCGTTCTGCGGTGCGATTTGAGCCTTCATACCGCCAGGTTTTGGACTTTGGATTCGGACTGAAGATTTCCTTGTGGCGGTCCCAGAATCCCAGCTCTGTTGTAAATGACAGCCTATCCAACCAGCTCTCTAGACGAGAGCGTCGCAGGTTCACTGGCTCATTGTTCTCGAGTTCATCTGGGAAGAACCCCGCAGGACGCAAATGAACTAATAGGTCGCCGAAGAAGCCCTGCGTTATCACCTTAGGGATGGAACGCATCCAAAAAAGAAGGATCACCCAGAGAATCATCACGACCATACCTGTGCACCAAATCGTCCAGGTGCGTTTTTGTGCTATTCGCGCTTTCATGGTTGTCCCCTCACAACGATGTGGTTTGAAATTTTGACCAGGTTCCAATCCCCGCGGCGATGGCCAGCACGGCCAACACGATACTGATCTGTTGAATCGCCGGAGGAAACATGCCCTTGATAAAGACTAAACTGATGACAACTGCAGTAATCAAGACGTCGGCAAGCAGGGACAGTGCCGGTCGTTGAGTTAGGCCTAAGAATTGACTCAAGAGATAGCAGCTCACCGGAACCAGGACCGTGAGTCCAAGCTGGGCGACCAGTAGGTCAACGTGTTGCACGGCACCCCACTGCGCGGCACGAGACAGATAATAGGCATGCACAAGGGCCATGGGCAACAAACCGCAACCCAGCCAGATCAGTGCTGCGAACCATTTGGCGATCAACAACTGTCCACGAGTGGGCGTCAATGTGAAAAGAAAGGTGGAAGTCTTCTCCTTCTGGTCGAAGCCTTTTTGAACACCTTCGAAGACGAAGGCCCATATCATAAATGCCATCAAAGACCAAAATGAAAATTCCAAGATATCATCGGGTATGGCGGCCATCGGCAAGCGGTCCTCCGAATGGTAGTAGATGGCCAGCAATGCTGCATGGCCAAGGCCAAAAATCAGGATCAGCGTATACAAGAGCAGATGGTCTTCAATTTCGCGTCGTATCAAGGTCAGCATGGTGATCCTCCTCTATGGGTTCGTTCTGAGTGAGGGTGACTGGCTCCGCACCGGAGCATTCCAGAAAGACGTCCTCCAGGCTCATGGCAATCTCCGTGACCTCCATAGGATGCAGAGCCTCGAGCATGCCCTGCTTTTGCTCGCTCCAGTTGGCGGCGGTCAGGAGGATCTCACGACCGCTCCGTTTGAAGTTGACCAATTCGGTCAGGGGGATCTGCTCCGGGGCCTGATCCGCGAAGACGATGCGGAATTTTCGGATGCGCTCCCGCAAGTGGGCCAGGGAGCAGTCCACCACCAGATCCCCGGCCACGATGATGCCGATGCGGTCGGCGATACGCTCGACATCGGCGAGGATGTGAGAGCTGAACAGGATGGTGCGGCCCTGCCGTTGGATCAGGTCGATGGCGAGTTCCAGAAACTGTCGACGGGCGGCGGTGTCCAGGCCGAGGGTGGGATCGTCCAAGATCAAGACCTCGGGATCGGTGGCCATGGCCAGGGCCAGGTTTAACTGTGCCCGCATGCCGGTGGAGAGTTCCTTGATCTTGCGGTCCATGGGGAGGTTGAAGGCCTCGATCAGGCGATCGAAAAAAGACTGATTCCACTGCCGGGCCAGGGAGCGACACAGTCGTATCAACCGGTTGACCCGATAGCCCTGGATGAGGTGATGGCCCTCCGCCACATAGGCGATCCTTCCTTTCACCTGAGACTTTAGCCGCATGGAATCGAAGCCCAAAAGCTGGGTGGCTCCACGTGTGGGGGTCTCCATTCCCATCAGAATGCGGATCAAGGTGGTCTTGCCCACGCCGTTGCGACCGAGCAGGCCGTAGATGCAACCCTTGGGGATCTTGAGATTGATCTCATTGAGAATGCAACGGCCGCCGTAGTATTTGACCAGCCCCTGCGTCTCTATCACTGTCTCACTCATTGCTTGACTCCCTCTGATTTGAGATTGAACTGGGCCAGGAGTTCGGAAAACCACTGGGTCAGGGTCTCCTGGTCGATGTCCATATGAAAGGCGTCCACAATGACGCGCTGCAGTTGCTCGGTGAGGATGCGCTTCTTGACGGATTTGTTGAGCCCGCTCTCCAGGGGCGCCACAAAGGCACCGGCCCCCGATCGGGTGACGATGATGCCCTCCTGCTCCATCTGACGGTAGGCCTTGGCAATGGTATTGGGATTGATGGCCAGGGTGGCGGCCGTCTCACGCACCGTGGGCAGGCGCTCTGCCTCCTGCAGCAGGCCCAGGGCAATGTCTCGCTTGACCTGATCCACGATCTGCAGGTACACCGGCCGCGATGATGTGGGTTGTATGTGGAACCGCATGGCCCTTTCCTTTGTTCTATTTGAACTAGTACAACTATAACATAGGAGAAGTGTGCAAATCAAGGCCAATTCTTGGAGTTTTTCGAAAAAATCTGATTTGAGAAGCGTGGAGTGGGATTGGGCGTGCCAGACAATGAGTTGCCACATTATCCGCACAGATTCAGATTGAACTTGATCGTGATTGAGGGAATCTGAAATTGAGAATTGAGAACTGCAAATTGAGAATTGGCGATGTCCTACCAATTTCAAATTCTCAATTTTCAGTTTAGAATTTCATCTACGCCCCGCCGCTTGTGCCAACGACTGCATGGGTACCCTATCTGTGCAATCCACTGCGAATCCCTCCTGCCAGTTCTAATGTTCCGGCATAGGTCAAACTGGGAAGCTCAGCACCTGGATCGCTGAAATCAGCCATGGCTCCCAATATGAAGGTATCAAAATCCGACTGGTTTTCGACTACCACATCGGCGGACATCGATAGCCTAACTCTAAAGTCCTTTCCGGAAACGTTGGTCCTATGGAGAATCGTATATTGACCAGGCACAACCCCGGACGCGGGCGTTTCGATTTCCTTTGGCACATACAGCCCCCACAGATAGAGGTCAGAACCATGAACTGTATGAGCGAGATAGTGACCATGATAGGTGTATTCATTTTCCGAAGCACCGCGACTCAATCCACTGAAAACCACGGGAAACTCCGGATACTTTGCGCCAGCACTTATGCCTTCCAGCAAGCGTACAGGATCCTCATCGCTCTCTGTATCCTGACTCTTCCAGCAGCCAATGACAGACCCATCTCCTAACTGAATTAGGAGATAAACCCACAGTTTCAAACTACCGCTGCTTCCGTGCATACCTGATTGGAGGGTTGTATCGATCGTGTCTTCGGTATACCCTTGCGGTACGGTCTGAACGAAAATCCTGTCATCGATCGGGACATTTCTTTCAATGAGATTAACTTCAATTTGCTTGATCCAGGGACCACTCTCGTTCTGCTTGAACGAGACTTCGGACTTGAAGATCTCACCTGTCTGGGGGGAGAACCAGCTTCTCAATCGCCCCATGGTACCATTCTGATTTATATCTAACTGCCAAACGTCATACTGCTCGCCCTGTATTTGCTCTTGTCCAGCGGGTTGATATTGATCAAACAGCCTCGGATCACCAAAACTAAACTGCAGTAGCATGTCAAGACCTTGACGAAGTCTCCGTGCCCGCCGATAGGGCGTTATCCTTTCATAGGTCGCCGTCTTGTTCTCTCGATCGAGACGCAAGACAAAGTCGCCAGTGTCGTACACCTCTTCATTCGTGGTAAAGGTAAGGCCATTTTTACGATCAGTAATCATCATCGGCTTGATGCTTCTCCACCGTTGCTTCTCAAAATCCAGCCAGAATTCGGCCTCCATAGGAGACAGCTCTTCGCTGCCCTCTCCGTTTGGGTAGTATATTTGGGCCTTCATATGAAGTGTCCGAGCCGACCGAAATAAATCTGGCACATCCGACATGGCGTACACACGGCCGGTGCCGTCAAAAGAGCCGCCGAGTTGCCACACTGTAAGACCGACTAGGAATAAGGCCATCGCTGCTATCGCGAATTGTCTAGATTGCTTCTTCATAATTAATCTCCATAGGTTGTTGAGTTTCGAGGGGGTCAAAGGGATAGCTGTTTTCGTCTTGATAGAGGCCATGACAGCTCGGCCCACTGAGGGTTGACGCTTGAACGCTCGGCCTAGGGCTTCCATACTCTCCTGCAATGGTTCGTTTGGTTGCGTCATCAGTCTGCCTCCTGGAGCATGCTCTTCAATCGTCTATGCGCTCGAGACAACTGCTTGGTTACGGTTCCAATGCTTCTCCCCGCCACCAGGGCCACATCACGAACCGAGTGACGTTCAAAGTAGCGCAGCAAGACGACCTGACGCTCGTGTTCCGGAAGACGCATCATGGCGGAGAGCAAATGACGTTTTGTATCATTCAATTCGCCGTTGTCCTGATAGGTCTCTTCAGATGAAGCTGCCGACAAAGCGGTCATTTTCTGCCGCTGCCGGAACAGATCCAAGGCGCGTCGCTTGGCAATACGCATCAACCAAGGGCCGAAGACCTTGGCATTGCGTAGGCTGGCGAGCTTCTCGTAGGCCTTGACAAAGGCATCTTGTGAAGCATCTGCCGAGAGGTGCGTGTCGGCCAGCACACTATAGCATATCGCTTTGACCGAAGCCTCGTAGCGCAGTACCAACTGCTCGTACATCTCAGTTCGCCCTTCCAAGACGGCGTTAACCAGTTCATGATCCGATTGCAATCGTATGATCCCTTAACAGTTACGAAGAATTTCCCGGGTCATTCTGGTAATAAGACCGAAGAAGGGCAAAAATGCGACAGAAAAAAATGCCGTGCCTCCAATTACCGCTATCTCACTATGTGGCCTGAATTAGCAGTTAGTTATGGTGATATTGAGTCCGTGCGGGGATTCAAGGGGACAGGTTTTGAAGTCCCGGTTGACAACAGAAGCCGATCTGTTTCTCCGGCCTGGTTCAAACCAAGGTTACAACATTTCAGGGTCGATATCGGGATCGGGATCGGGATCGAGAAATACCTTGGCTGCCACCATAAACTGATGTATCAGAGACGATTTCGATAGCGATTTCGATAGCGATCCCGATTGTGCGTTTTGCTCAGTGTTACCGAAAAACGCTCATTTTTGAACCATGCCGTTTCTCCGGCCCAACATGAGTTCTAGGACATCGGAGTCGTTTAGCGCACCTCGCCCGCGATCCTCTGGTAGACGGCACGTGCCCGAGCGTAGGTGTCCAACACGGCCTGCCGATCGGCCTCGGTGGGAAATCGGTCGGGCCGGTGGGCGATATCGATCAATCGGTCGATCCAGCGCATCATGTATCGCGCGTCCTCACGACTGGCAATGGGCTGGTCATCGACGGTGATGTAGATAGGACTGGTGTGGGCCTGGCGGAGCAGGCCGTCGGGGGCGCGGAACAGGGATCTGGCCGCGATCCAGCCGCTGCGCTTCGCGGGAATCCGCCAAGTCACCGATCGGTCGAGCACAGGCGTCGGCTGTCCCTTGCTCAGATCGATACTTTCGACGACGAGCCCGTTATGGACCAGTTGCAGGGCTTCCAGGCGATCGATGGATCGCACTCGCACATCGACACTGATCGGGCTCTGGTCGGCCGAGCGTCGCTCGAGGGTGGACCCCAGCGGTTGCCGGTCGGCCGTCATGGTCAGCATGGGACCATTGGTGGCAAAGGAGCGACCGGCCTTCAACGCAGCCCAAAACTTGTCCGCCGTCAACGGCCCCTGGATCTGAGCGTAGACCCGGCTGTAGCCCATGGGGACCGGCATGACGCCGATGGCCGATCCACCGGAGACGCCCAGACGAAAGCCGCAGTTGAGCAGGCGGTAGTAGAGGGCATTGGTGCGATGAAAGAGGCCGTCGCCTGGGGCGGCATTGGACTCCCCCGGTGCCAAGGGGCCGATCATACCCCAGCCGCCGGAGAGGGTCTGGTCGCGGTGGTAGTGGTTGTGACAGACCTGGACGGTGTCGTAGGCGCCCAGCGCGGCGCCAACCACCGTCTCGGCCCAGGAGGGTTTGTCCGTGTCGATGACCACCTCGGGGGAGTGACGTCGGGCAGCCAGACATAGGGCCGCATCCGTGGGAAAATGTTCGCCAACACGGTCCGCAGAGAGTGGTCGGGTCAGGTTAAAGAGGAAGGAGGCGCCCACCGAGCCCCCCGGAATTGCGTTACGTTGTATCCGCTCGATTTCAACGGCGGTACGCGTGATCAAGTGCGTGGCATCGATGACCCAGGGCTCGCCTTCGCCGAAGGGGGGCCACGTCGAGGGCCACTGCGACTCACGGCCGCGTAGCCAATAGGTGAAGGCGGGTGTCACATGGACGTCGTCGGCCAGGGCGAGTTGACGCAACACCTGGGGATCGTCGGCGCCCAGATGCACATGCAGATCACCGCTGTACCAGCCTTCGGCGGGCATATTGATCCAGCGCTGTAGTGTGATGGTAATGGCCTTCTCTCGATCTGCACCCATGTCGATTGAGCGATTGACCGGCCGATACTCCTTGCCCCGTTCGACGTGAACGAGCGCTTGGGCAGCCGGTAGGTCGATGGTAAAGTTGCCGTCGCAGCTAAAACTGCGATCGCGCGGATAGGGCGTACAGACTTCAGGCGCGGAGGGACGAAACAGACGTTCGCCGACCACTTCGACCCAGGCGCGGCAAGGTAGCGCTTGGCCTTGAAGATCCACGATGCGGACCGTGAGTTGCCCTGGCGACTGAGCGGCCCAGAGAGAATTTGCGGACGAGAGCAGTATGGCGACGCTCAGCCATACTACACAGGGGCCGTGGATCTCTCTTATCGAGACGACTCCTGGCCCGAGAGGGCCGAGCCCGCGGCACAGGTAGGGGAGGGCGTTTCTATTGTTCACACCTGATCTGTGCATGCCGGCGACCTCCAGGTTCAAGGATTGAAATGGCGCTTTGGCGGTATTGTAAGTGTATAGCTCCCAAGCTGCAATGCCTGCTGTCTCACGATCACGCATCTATCACTTGACAGTTTCGGACACGCACGGTACGGTTTAAACACTATTTCGGATGATGCCTAGGTGGACGTGAAGCTCTTATTACTGATTCTACGGGTCGCCTGAATGCCTGTCAGACATTTGGGTCTCTGGGGCGGTACTCCACATGGAAGGACACCTGATCGGAGGACAGTCGTGCATCGGATCTCATGGTTAATCGGGTTAAGCGTCATCGGCCTCGCGCTGTGGTCGTCCGCGGGTGGAACTGTCTCTGCTGCGGGTGATGGCGAAAGCGTAGCGGCGCAGCCGACGATGGATCCATCGCTGGAATGGCCGCAATACCCGCCGGCGGAACCGCTTTGGCAGGGACCTTTTGCCACTCAGCCTGTCTGCGCCGAGTGCCACACCAATACCGACGAGAGCGTTGCCATGCGCGACGTCCAGGGGCGTCCGGTCGGCCAGTACGATCTGTGGCGGAGTTCCATGATGGCCAATTCATTCCGCGACCCCTACTGGCACGCGGCCGTGTCGGCCGAGGTCTTGGATTTGCCCGAACTGAGCGAGGCTATCGAGGCGAAATGCCTGCGCTGTCACGGACCCATGGCCTCGGAACTGGCCCACCGCGAAGGCCGACCTCCGGCCACGCGTCACTCGGTCTTGTCGGACCCACAAGAGGCTCAGTTGGCTCAGGATGGTGTCTCCTGCACGCTCTGTCATCAGATCACGGAGCAGGGATTGGGACAGGCAGAGAGCTTCTCGGGCAACTTTGAGATCAATGGCTACAGCGAAATCTATGGCCCCTACTACGACGCCTACGGGCAAAACATGCAGGTAAGATCCCAGTATGGCCCCGTCCATGGAGAGCACCTCTCTAAGTCGGCTCTCTGTGCGACCTGTCACACGCTCTTCACGAATCCGGTCGATGCCGACGGTAAGGTCCTGACGATCGAGTTTCCCGAGCAGACGCCCTATCTGGAATGGCGCAATTCGGTCTATTCCACCGAGGTCGAGACACCCGGGCCCCAGGCGGCCGATTGCCAGGACTGTCACATGCCCCGCACCGACGTCGATGGCAACGATATCTGGACCCGCATCGCCCACGATCACGATGGGCAGGACTACGGCTGGCTACCGGAGCGCAGCCCCTATGCCCGCCACCTCTTCGTAGGCGGCAACACCTTCCTGCCGCAGATCTTCATCAAGTATCAGGCGACCCTGCGGCCCGATGTCCCGGTGGCCGCCTTCGAGGAGACACTGGCACGAACGCGGGCGCAGCTCAGTACCGCGACGGGAAGGGTGGAGCTGATGGACGTCGTGCGGGAGGGCAAGTTGCTGAAGGCGACTGTGTCCGTGCACAACCTCGCGGGGCACAAGTTTCCCACCGGCTATCCCAGTCGCCGCGCCTGGCTCTACTTCGAGGTTCGCGACACGGCGGGAGACCTGCTGTTCGTCTCGGGCGCCTACAACCCGCAGGGCATGTTGACCGACGCTCAGGGCCTTGTCCTGCCCTGCGAATCGCCGGGTGGGTCCTACCAGCCTCACCATCAACTGATAGACAGTGACACCCAGGTTCAGATCTACCAGGCGATCATGGGCAATGCAGAAGGAAACCCCACCAACAGACTCATGCGGGCGACGCACTATCTCAAAGACAATCGCCTGCTGCCTGAGGGCTACGCTAGCGAATTCCCCGATGCCGAGCACACGGCGCCCCAGGGCCTGAACGGTGATCCCGATTTTCAAGCGGGGAGCGATCGAGTCCATTTCCAGGTCTCTTTGGGAGCATCCGTACAGGTGGGCGGCGTGCGAGCCATACTCTACTACCAATCGATCGGCGCCCGACATCTGCAGGCCCTGTTCGAGTTGGACTCGAACGACATCCGGGTGTTTGAGGCCATGATGGAAGATGTGGACAAGACGCCCGAGATCATCGCAGAGGACAGCTTCGAGTTTGGCGAGAGCGGGTAGAGGGGTCTCGGCCTCAAGGAGCGTGGCTGAAGAGATCCAGCAATTCCGGGGATGTCTGCCAGCTATAGCGGTCAAGTTCCTTTATCTGCGCCCGCCAGGTGTCGACAGGGCGAGATTTTCTCTGAAATCTACCTATGAACGAGGTGAATCAAATGGTATATTGGGTTGACGTTTGACGGCTTGCGAAAATCGGTGTCAAAGGCCACGGACAACAGAAAACTAAGGCACTCTAACAAGCCTTCCACAAGGAACCTAATGCGTGTAAGGTATGTTTCAAGTGTTAGCGCTTTGGTGTGTAGCCGAGGCACATTAATCCTTAACCTTTCTTGTAAGAGGTGGAGAAATGAAAAGTAGAATAATCTTGTTGGCCTTTGTTTTAGCTTTCGGCGGTGTAGCGCAGGCCCAAACCACCCACATAATCCTTGCAGAGGATTTTGAGGGGTTGCCACTGGGTGAAAGTCCGGAGGAGGCCGCCGGTACTCCAGACGTTTGGACGGGCACGCCGCCGGCCGGTTGGTTCAACGACACGAGTGGAGTCCCCGGCGTGGGCACGGCCGCCGATGGTGTGACCGAGTGGGCCGGTTGGGCCTTCACCAACAAGGACTGGTGGGCGCAAACAGCCGGCGATCAACGGCGTTCAGAATTTACGTTAGGACAGGGCACCGTTGCCGTGGCCGATCCAGACGAGTGGGATGACCAGGGTCATGCCGACTCGGAAGCAGCGGGCTGGTACAAGACCTTCCTCAGTACGCGTGAAATTGACCTCGGCACTTCTAAGGCCGGCACGGCTCAACTCCGGTTCGATTCGAGCTGGCGTCCGGAGTTTGATAGCAACTATCACCAGACAGCGAATCTGACCGTTTCCTTCGATGGAGCAGACCCGATCGAGCTGTTCCTGTGGGAGTCCGATTCAAGCAGCCCAAACTTCAAGGACGACAACTCGACCAATGAAACCATCTTCATCGATTTGGACAATCCCCCCGGGGCCACGAGCATGGTGCTTACGTTCGGTTTGTTCGAGGCCGGCAATGACTGGTGGTGGGCAATTGATAACTTAGTAGTGACCGCCGTACGTAGCGCCCAGCGGGCCTTTAATCCAAACCCACGTCAAGGAACAGAGGACGTGGGTCGCAAGACGGTCCTTAGCTGGATGCCGGGGGCGTATGTGGGTGGATTATCGCCCCAACATAAAGTCATCCTCAGCGCTGACTTAGCCGCCGTAGAGGACGGAACCGCAGTCGTCGCTACCCAGGATGCCAGCAGCTATGACGCTACCAAACTGATCGATTTCAGCACAACCTACTATTGGCGAATCGATGAGGCCAACAGAACCAGCGGTTGGGATGAGGGTAGTATCTGGCAATTTACGGTCGAACCTATCGCCGTCGCGATTCCCAATGAGACCATTACGGCCACGGCCTCCAGTTCATTCGGTGTTTCCGGGCCGGAGAAGACCATCGACGAATCCGGTCTGGTGGATGATCTTCATGGGGTTGCCGCCTCTGACATGTGGATCAGCACGGGTGTCCCGGCCACGATCGAGTATGCCTTCGACCGGGCCTACAGGCTGTACGAGCTGTGGATCTGGAACTCGAATCAGCTCATCGAGGCCTTCGTGGGTTTCGGCGCCAAAGATGTGGTCATCGAATACTCATTGGACGGCGAGAACTGGACCGTTCTGGACGGCGTCGGGCCCTTGGCCCAGGCGACGGGTAACGAGGGTTATGCACACAACAATACCATCGATTTCGGTGGTGCGGCGGCCCAGTATGTCCGTTTGACCGTCAACAGTGTCCAGGGCATCGCACCTCAGGCCAGTCTGAGTGAGGTACGCTTTTTCTACATACCAACCTTTGCCACCAGGCCAAATCCCGCCCCAGGTGCCACTGGCGTGGCACCAGATGTTCTTCTTTCTTGGGGTAAGAATGGACGTGAAGCCGTTCGCCACGAGGTCTATGTTGGGACCAATGCCACCGATCTACCCCTGGCGGGTGCTACTAGTGAAAGCAGCTTCTCGACAAACGCCTTGGATCTACAGTTGGGTCAAACGTATTCCTGGCGTGTGGATGAAGTCAATGAGGCCGCGGACCCCAGCACCTGGACAGGCGATGTCTGGAGCTTCACAACAGTCGAAGCCATCGTCATCGACGACATGGAGAGCTATAGGGACGAAGAATTCCTCGAGATCTGGGCCCACTGGATCGACGGATTTGAAGATCCGGCCAATGGCTCCCTGGTCGGCGCAGATCCGGCGATCGGAGTTTTTCTGCCGGAATCGACGATTGTTCACGGGGGCAAGCAATCGCTGCCCATCCACTATGACAATAGCGCCGCAGCCCAATCCGAGGCCACCCGCAGCTTTGCCGTTGCTCAGGATTGGACCAGAGCAGGCGTCACCCAATTGGTGGTCTGGTTCCATGGTGCGGCCGGCAACACCGGGCAGCTGTATCTCAAGGTCAATGGGACCAAGATTCCCTACCAGGGTCCAGCGGGGAATATAGCGTTGGCCGCGTGGCAGCCATGGAGCATCGACCTCGCCTCGCTGGGAATGAATCTGCAGAGTGTCCGCAGCCTGGCCGTTGGTATTGAAGGCAATGGCGCCACTGGCACTCTGTACATCGACGATATCGCGCTGGAACAGTCGGTTCCTGAGCCCATCAATGAGTGGCGGGTCTCTGCCAGCAGCGATGATGCCGAAGAGCATATTCTGGACGGCGGTGTCATGGAAAGCTTGACCAGCAGTGACCTGGAGTTGGGCTATGAAGGCAATATGGCCCCTGCCGCTCTCCAAACGATCGGCTGCCGATGGGTCGGCATCGCCGTGCCCAAGGGTGCGACCATCACCGAGGCATGGGTGCAGTTCAGCGCCGATGATATCGACAATCCTTACCATGCCCTGCCCGTGTCTCTGGTGATCGAAGGCCACCTGTCCCCGAATCCTGAGACGTTCGCTGCAACGGGCGGTTCCATCAGTTCCAGGGCGACGACCTCTGCGCAGGTCGTGTGGGACATTCCTCGATGGATGACCGTGCACGCCATGGGTCCCGAGGAGCGCACCCCTGACATTTCCAGCATTATCCAGGAGATCGTCAATCAGCCCGGCTGGTCGGGCGAGGCGATCGTGCTGATGTTTGGAGACAACCCGGCCAATCCCTCTGAGGGAACCCGGGAAGCCGAGTCGTTTAACGGGAGTGCCAGTGACGCACCACTGCTCCACATCAGCTTCGAGTAGAATCGCGTGGGAAGACACCTG
>JADFMM010000175.1 GCA_022563885.1 Planctomycetota bacterium
TAACGGCTGGCATCTAAACCCTTTGACCACGATGTGGGATGTGACACTTCATTAAGTGAGGTACGAACGTGAAGTGTCACGGCTAAATGCCGGAGCGGTAGCACCGTGAGTCAATAAGTAAAGGTGAGATACCAAGCCGTACTACTGGACAAATGGTTTATTACGTAATTTCAAAGAGCGATTTTCTGCGATAACAAGTTATTGTATAGTTTCCTGATAACACCGGACATACTATTCCAAAACTTGACCATTGACAACAAAAATGTATAAATACATACTGCTCCCTATCTCGATAACACCGGAATATGAGTATTGGCAGGAAACCCGGTAACACCGAATATGCGCAGCGTACCGACGGACTTGGCGAAGAACTACAGTATCCTACTAGTTCACTACTGCGCGAACTGTGGTGAGGCCACAGCCAGCTGGACTCCGTACTTACCATTTATCAATATACGGTGACAAGTTTGCTTTTGGGGTCGGGCTTGGAAGCAAGTGTGGTCGCGTGATATGTCGGTTCCGGGCCGATTGTTTAGAGTGATCATGATAATATGCTTGCCTTTTACGTTTCATTAGGGATCGGCAAGAAATAAGTTGGGCAATTTGGGGTCCAGCAACGAGATATTGCAGCAGACCGTTGCGACAGAAGACGGGCGGGGTTTCATGCTGGGAACGTCAGGGACCCTCACATGGCACACCATCGTGCTCAAGCGAATCGGGCCGAGCGATGGCTTGGTGGTGTCTTGGCGTAAGTCCACGGAGGACGGGCTTGACCACCATGCGTTTCGGGACGGGACCATCACCCTGTTCGAGCGTGGTTCGATGGAGCCGCTGGCACACTGGGCCTTTGACCGAGGGTGGGCCGCCAGCTTGATTTTCAGCGGGGGCGTCGAGGAACTGACCATCGTGCACGAAGGGCTCAATCGTGTCGGCGTCGTCCAGCGAAATGGGGACCCGTGATCCCACAGGCTCTTGCGGAAGGCCCCAGAACAATCGCCATTGCACAAACTTCGGTTTGAGGGACGAAGTCCGCCCGGAGTAATCGGTTCCCTAAGGGGCTCGCGATGGCCGAGGGACGGGGTCCCTGGTGGGGATCCCCCTTGTGAGATGAACCGCGATGATGTCCGCCGCGGGCGCCGCTCAACTCCAGAATCGGCCGCATCGACGTGGTCAAGAACGAAGCGTATTGCCGATTTCCATAGGTTTTTTAGCGAAATCTGTTTCCAGGGCCGACTTTCCCCTCTCCGGTCGTGCTGATTCAATTTGATGGGATGGGAGGCTTTGAGACCGGGTAAACCTCTGCGCCGTACGCCAGCGCTTCGAAATACCGTCCATCAGAATCGCAAAGGCGTTGTAAACTGCGACGCCCTCCGGTATTCACCTCGAGTCCCACAAACTGCAAACCTAAGCATATATGCTCGCTGTCAGCCGTTGGGCGGACCCATCTGATCAGAGCGTCGAAGTTGATTGGCATCTCAAAAGCCACAGGGGAAAACAGTAAGATGATGGACTGCCCTTTGCGGAAGATTGGCTCTTTCCTGGTGTCCATCACTACCTGCGCACCGCCTTCTGAGACATCAACGAGTGTACATTGCCAACAAGGTGGGGCTACTGCCTTCAGACTGTTTGAATCTACGCCGCGCTGCCAAAGGAGGGCTGTTGTTCTCAATGATTTGGTTAAGTTGAAGCGGCCGCAACGTCTTCTTTCGTGGGTTTCATTTCGATCCTGATTCTCAAGCACCACGCTACCGCCCTGTAGCGGATTGGCCGATGGTTCGATGCTAATCTTCACGTTCCAATCAGTCTCAATGGTTCGTCCCACCTTGTGTGTCTTGAAAACACTCCTTATCGCAGGACTCATGTTGCTGAAGCCCACGCGTCGGGTAGATCTGTCCAGTATTCGGTCCAATACGACAAGCCGACGCAGGGATGATTTACTTATTATCCGCACATCCGCGAAATCCACGATAATGTCGAACCCAATATCTTTTACGGCGACTTGAATGATTCTGTCGAGTTCGTCGTTTGTCTGTGGTTCCGGCGGCAGTCTGACAATGACAATGTGTCCTGACCACGACTGTTCGCTCACTTCCTTACCCCTCTTCATATGACAACTCCTTCGTTGATGTCTGAAGCTTGCTCTATGGAGTGCTTTCAGGGCCGGTAGTATGTCGGCATCTCATACAGATGACTTTAGCAGTATCGCTTCAGAGTGGGACAAACGGTCCGAACAAGAACAAGTACCGATCACTGGCGTGGGCGCCGAACTGCATGCCGCATAAACGGTGCTCGCAAAACATAAGGCATACCGTCAGCGTAACGCAAAGGCTGATGCTGGTGAAACCGCCTAACGACGGCCAGAGGGCCGAGGGGGTGGGAACAATGGAAAGGAATTCGATTTCCGAAGGACTCAACACTCTGTCATAAAGCCTGATAGTTGGCTTACCTCCGAACGACCAAGATAACCCGGCACACGGTCCAACGGGATTACGCTTGGAAAAATCAACCACGGTTGCCGAAGCGAATGGTGCTAAAAATCCAAAAGGCGAGTATCCTCCGGTTCATCTCATGGCAGATGGCGCTCGTAGCCAAAACGCTGACGCTTCGCTTCATGACAGATTTCTTTTCAAAAACGCGGGCCAGAAAACGGTTGAAATTCGTCATTCGCCGCCGCTGTCCAGCTTTGATATGAAGCGAGGATTCGGGGTTCATCCCGAGATCACTTAGCGGGAACTTGAGTTCCAGAAATGGGCCGTCAAAAGCGATGAAGCCAGTCGGACGCCCGTGTAAACTCCGCCGGGCGACGCTCCTACCTGGCTCCTGCAGCCAGTCTTCATCGCCATTTCCCATGAAGTGAGCGGTCCCCCAGAAGGTCCCATTCTGCTGGGCGCGTACGGGAAAGACCCAGTGATAGGGGCAGTCTGCATCTCGGTAGGTCTCATAGGCCAGAATGTTTCGCATCTGGGCCTTATCCCGGTAGGTGGTCATCAGATTGATATCGTCGCCGCCGGGCGGTCCCGGGGCCCACTTGGAGTTGTGGCCCGGATGAAAGTCGATATCGTAACTCTTCTTCGGGAATCCGCGACTGGACCGTCCCTGCAGATTCACCCGCACCTTGTCATGCAGCTCGCCGTCATAGAACAGGGTGACGGGTTCCCGCACTGGAGTTGGCCGATCCAGGGTCTTCGAGGAACCTGTGCAGCACGGGCAAGGGATTTGTCAGGCTCGGGTCGTCGATCACCGTGCCCAGGTATTCGGGGGCGTTTTCAGGATCGACGAAGGCAGGCAGGCGTGTGACGCGACCCGCCTCATCGGTGGCCGTGACATACCACCGCATCAGCTGCCCACCCCAAAAAGTCCCCGGAATTGCCCGCGCGCGTATGGCTGCAGAAGGTGCGGATCTCTTACCCTGCCTACGGAACCCGCAACTTCGCCGTGTGATCCCGGCTCCCCGTCAGGACACGCGTCCCGTCCGGCGAAAACGCCACGGAAAAGACCCAACCCGTATGCCCGAGGAAGGTGCGGATCTCCTGCCCTGTCTCCGCATCCCACAACTTCGCGGTCTCATCCCGGCTCCCCGTCAGGACCCGCGTGCCGTCCGGCGAAAACGCCACGGAACGAACCCCGGTCGTATGCCCGAGGAAGGTGCGGATCTCCTACCCTGTCTCCGCATCCCACGACAGTCTGGGGTAATCCATGCCCTCGTCGATGGTCCAGACTGGCGTGGTAAAATCCCATCCCACACTGAGAAACGTGTCAATATCCTGCATCTCGGCCGTTGTTAGACCCGTGCCGCCAGCACT
The DNA here is from genome assembly GCA_022563885.1 of Planctomycetota bacterium. Lineage (GTDB taxonomy): Bacteria > Planctomycetota > Phycisphaerae > Sedimentisphaerales > Anaerobacaceae > JAIPFM01. The sequence continues at coordinate 3,804 of JADFMM010000175.1, forward strand.
GGTACGATGGCCTGAGGTCTCGATGTCCCAGAAACTTGAGCTGGTGCGGCCGCCCCAGTCGTCAATGCCCACCAGACCGCCGACATCTCCCTCTCCTGTGACCGAGCCGGTGCTGAAGCTCGTTGTGATGCTGCCTCCAAAGACGTTGGCGCCCACCAGGCCGCCGACAACCCTATCTCCTGTGACTGAGCCGGTGCTGTAGCTCGTGGCGATATTGCCATCGTTATGGCCCACGAGGCCCCCAACATGATCATTTCCTGTGACTACGCCAGTGCTGTAGCTCGTGGTGATATTGTGCTCGTTATGGCCCACCAGGCCGCCAACTCGAGCATTTCCTATGACTACGCAGGTGCTGTAGCAGTTGACCACACTGCCATAATTTGCTCCGACAAGCCCACCGATGTTTCCACCGCTACTGATCACGTTCACGTTCACGACGCCTAGGTTGCTGACTTTGCCTGGTGATTCGACCCTTCCAAATAGAGCCGGATGGGATTCTCCGGTTGTCGTCAGGTTTGAGATTCTATGGCCATTTCCGTCAAAAGATCCGGAGAACCCAGTCCCCTGAAAATCCGAAGTGTTCGGCTCTGTGTCCGAGGCGATGACAGCCCCATTGAATGCATATTCAGACAGATCAATATCCGCGCTAAGAATGAAATGCTTGTCATAATCAGGGGGATCGTTGCCCAGTTCTACCAAATCCTGAGCCGTGGCAATCTGGTAGGGATCCTCGGGCGTGCCGGTTCCACCGCTGTACTGCCCATAACTCAGGCGGCAAACAAGAGCGAACGCAATCAGGAAAGGGATCATGCGTGGGATTAGGCGAGGTCTGACTGGCACCGATGTTCTGGTCCTCCACCCCCAAGGTCCGGTCATCACGAGAATGGAATCGTCCGTCATGCTGCCGACGGGATTCCTTCGGTGCTACATCCACTTGTCGACAATTCGGGTTTCTGAGTGCCGAAGTGTCTCTTTAGCAGTTTTTTCTCTGTCTGCCTGTCACCAGTATAGCAGGGCAATGTTGAAGGCAGCAAGGGAATCCCCGACAAGGCTAAGAGGGGGAGCCTTCCTAAGGGACCGGCAAGAAAACAGCGGCTTCCGTGGTACAATCCCGGCTGCGATAGCAGCATTATTAAAGGACCACGAAATAACTTGGCCTTTTGAATGCCCAATTGCACCCCATCTTGGATAGCTTCTCAATAACGAAAACAGCGGCTTCCTTGGGTCAAATCTAGCTGCGAGAGCAGCAAAAAAGCATCCCAAGCAATCCGCGACGTAGAACAGCTACGCCTGTGGTTTCGCTCAATCGGGCGCTACCAAATATAGGGTGCACTTGGACCCCAAATTGTCCAACTTATTTCTTACCGATCCCTTACCGCCGAACGGCGCGGATCACGGAACCAGTGGGGGCGCCCTCTCGCGATACTGGGTACTGTGCATCCGTCTTGTTGGCCCCGGCCTTAGGGGGTCCGGCGCTGCTGACTGTCCTGTTTCTTCTTTACGGCCTTCGCTTGTTTGGCTTCCTTCTGCCGATCTCCTTTGGCCTTGTCCTTCTTGCCTTTCTTGTCGCCCATGGGGTGACTCCTTTCTGGTGTAGTCTGTTACATTTCGCCGTGAGGGCGATTTCGGGTCATCTATTGCCTTGGGTACTTCCCTCTATGCCGGAGACAAGGCCCGGGCTCATGAGACGCGAGCTTGCGAGCGGTCTCGATGGATCTGGATGTTAAACCGAGCGACATGTTCTGCCCGACTGGGGCAGATAATTGGGCTAAGGGCGCACGCCAAAATAACTTTACCATTTCTCATCTCATAATCACGTCATCTTCAGCCGCTTCTCAATCGAGAATTCCTCGACGTAGAATGGCTATGCCTGTGGATTCGCTCAATCGAGCGCGACTGAATCTAACGCAATTTTGAGCGATAAATGTCAAATTTCTTCTGGCCCGCCCCCTAACCTACGGATCCATCTTTATTGAAACATTGGAGCAGGAACATAGAAGGCGCTTCGATAAATCCACATTGCAGCAACAGTATCTAGAGCCCATAGCAAGAGACGCTTTCGAGCTTGAACGGTTTTCATGGTAGATCTTTTTCAACAGTTTTTGTTCACCATCTTATGGAGAACGCACTGAATCAGGGGCCGAGGGACGAGGTCCCTCGATAAAGATACAAAGCCGGATGGATGATTTCAATAGAAAACCCCCTACGACCCGAGGAGAACAAGAGATGGAAAACAAACACTTTAAACGGTGTAGCTTGCACGTTACACTTCGGCTTTATCGAAAAGGAACCGCCGCAATGCGAATTCTGTTCTGCCTCTTCACGGGAATTACAGTGACGGCGGCTCTCTCGTCGGCTGCGTGTGGCGCGGATCGGCCAAACATTCTCTTCATCGCGGTCGACGACGTGCGACCGCAGCTCGGCTGCTACGGCGAGAAAGCCATGGTGACACCCCATCTTGATCGCCTGGCGCAACAGGGACGCCTGTTCCGACGGCACTACGTCCAGGTGCCACACCTACCCTTTAATGCGCCGCAGAAGTACTGGTCCCTCAATATCGCAGCATCGCATCCCGGGCAGATAGAAGCGCTGATGCATTTACTCAAACGCAATCATTCGCAGCTCGAATCCGATGGAGACAACAAACCATGAAGGACGTTAAACGTTTCTCTCTCATTTCAATGATCTTTCTCGTCGCGTTACGGGTCGGACCGACCCAATCAACAAATGCCGCATCGCGGCCAAATGTGCTGTTCATCGCCGTTGACGATCTCAATGACTGGATCGGCTGTCTCGCTGGACACCCGCAGACGGTCACGCCCAACATGGATCGCTTGGCGAAGCGAGGTGTGCTCTTTACCAATGCCCACTGCGCGGCGCCGGCTTGCAACCCCTCGCGCGCCGCTATCTTTAGCGGCCGGAATCCCAATCAGACCGGCGTCTACAGCAACAATTCGCCACGGATCAGAAGCGCACAACCCGATCTCGTCTTGTTGCCGCAACATTTCCAGAAAGCGGGATACCGCACCCTGGGAACCGGCAAGCTGCTGCATTCGAAACCGAAAGGCGTCTTCCAGGAAGAGTTCTTCCCCGAACAGCGCTGGAGCCCTTTCAGCAGAGATCAGGTGGAGTACTCCGCCGAAGAGCTGCCCAGCAAAGGATCCGACCATCCCCGGCATGTGGTCGAAAACGGCCCGGGCGGTCGGCGTTATGTCTTGCCCTTGAACCGCATGCCCAGCGACCGCAATCCGCAGAACCCCAAAGGGGAATCCTTCGATTGGGGGCCGCTTCCCGTGGCCGATACAGCCATGGGTGACGGCCAGATCACGGACTGGGCCATCAAACAACTCAAACAAAAGGATGCGGTAGGACCCTTTTTCCTGGCCGTCGGTTACTACCGGCCGCACATCCCCCTGTATGCACCGCAACGGTATTTTGATCTGCTGCCGCCAACGGACGAGATCGAATTGCCCGCGGTGCTCAGAAACGACTTGGATGACTTGAGTCCCTCGGCAAGGAAATGGGCGCTCGAAGCCGTGACGGCAGGTGCTCATTCGACGGTCCTGCGCTTTCGACAGTGGCAGGCCGCCGTGCGCGCCTATCTGGCTTGCATTGCCTTCGTGGATGCCCAGATCGGACGACTGCTGGATGGCCTGGACACGTCCGCCCATGCCGAAAACACCATCGTCGTCCTATGGGGCGATCATGGCTGGCATCTCGGGGAGAAGCAACATTGGGGTAAATGGACGGGCTGGCAACGGTCGACGCGGGTGCCTCTGATTGTCGTTCCCGCGAAACGCAACGGTCAACCAGGGTATGCATCGGGAGGACGCTGTCGTCAGCCGGTCAGTCTAGTCGACCTCTACCCCACCTTGATCGAACTCTGCGAGCTACCCAAGAAGGCGGATTTGGTGGGCGAATCGCTTGTGGGTCTGCTGGCAAAACCCGATCAGGCCACCGACCGGCTGGCCGTGACATTTTTCGATCCCGGCAACGTTTCGCTGACCGGTACCCGGTGGCATTACATCCGCTACCAAGACGGCAGCGAAGAACTCTACCACGTCGGCGACGATCCCCACGAGTGGCACAATCTGGCCGGCTCGCCGTCACATCAGGAAGTCGTCAAGCGATTTCGCCGGCGACTGCCACCCCAGTAAGGCCGGCTGAGCCAGCTGGTACAGAGCTATACCCCTTCCGCTTCAAACTTCAACAAAACGCGGCCTTCGGCCGGAACCAAAAGAAGATATGAACCACAGAGGACACCGAGGTCACAGAGAAAAAAGAAAGAGGATAACTGCGGCGGTAGCTTCTCTGTGTCCTCTGATTTCTCTGTGGTAAAAACACCTTTCGTATGCCGAAGGCATACCCTGCTATCCTGCAACGTTCGCTTCTATTCCTCTGCCAGCCGTAAGATGCGGTGGTGTCCGGTATCGACCACGTAGATCGAGCCATCCGCGTGAACGCAAACGCCATGAGGCCTACTGAGGCTGAAACTTGGAACGTCCACCCCCTCGCCGAGCAGTCCCACCACTGTTCCTTTTTTGGGCAGATACTGGAGAATGCGCCGATTCCGTTCATCGGCGATCAAGACGTTGTCTGCCCGATCAATGGCAATGTGCTTCGGCGACCTGAGCTGTGTTGTCAACGCAGCGCCAAGCGCGTCACCAGCAACACCCGTCCCCACCACGGTTCGGATCGTCCCATCCGCGGCAACGACGCGAAGCGCATGGCCGCCACGCTCAAGTATATAGAGTCTATCGTGTGAATCGACGGCGACCGCGCGGGGATCGAGCAATGGACTGTTTGTCGCGAGGTCACCATCCTTGGGGACTCCCTTCACGCCATTGCCGGCCACCGTCGAGATGATGCCGGAATGGAGGTCGAGCATGCGGATGCGACGGTTACGCAGGTCGGCGATATACAGTTTGTCGTGGGCGGGGTTTAGCGAAACGCACATGACGTTGTTAAAAGTTGCCTGAGTCGCCGGTCCCCCGTCACCGGAAAACCCCGCCTGGCCCGTTCCGGCAACGGTCGATATGAGTCCGCTGCGGCCATCAATTTTGCGCACACAGTGGTTCCAGGCATCCGAGATGTAGACATCTCCTGCGGGGGTCACTGCCACATTGTGCATGCCGTTGAAAGTCGCCTGGGCGGCAGGCCCGCCATCGCCTTCGTAGCCCTTGGTGCCGTCTCCGGCCATCGTCGTGAAGGTGCCGTCCGCGGCCATCTTGTGGACACGTCCCCCCTCCAACTCTGCGATATACATGTTACCCGCGTCGTCAAAATCCACACCAAACGGTGAGTGCAATTTCCCGGGCTGCGGATTCTTGACGGTCTTGAGAGACTCACCGATCACCACGCGGGCACGTTTCTCACCCCATGCCTCGTCGGCTCCGATCCAACTCACGAGCACCAGGACCAAGCCGTAGAAACGCAGGCGACGCGCCGCCGGTTGACGCGAGAACGGGAAGGGTTTTGAGTTACGAATCATGATGTAGCCTCACAAATTATTTCTTGCCGTTCCCTTAATACTGCTGCTATCGCAGCCAGGATTGTACCACGGAAGCCGCTGTTTTCTTGCCGGTGCCTCACTTCCGGATAGGAAAAGCATGCCGCACGAACTGAATGGGGTTGCCCCAGGGATCCCGGAAATTCATGCGGAGATGCCCCTCGGAGGTCTGGACGATTTGACCCACGGGGCGGGCGCCTGCGCTTATGAGCTTCTCACGTAGCACGTTCAGGTTTTCAGCGGAGAATGCCACGTGTGTCGCCTTGTGGGCCAGCGTTGCGTAGGTCGGACCCGACTGTTTCGCGCCGGCATACAGTTTCATCGTGAGAGTCCCGTCGGCGTCGGACAATAAGATGGCGCCCTCAATCCGCTGCTCTCTGACGATCTTGAATCCCAGTATCTCGCAGTACCAATTCGCCATCTCCCGGGGCCGCTGGACCTTTATCGCCAGGTGTTCGAAGCGCACCGGCCCTGCGGTCTCACCCTCGACCGGCGTCGGCGTCGGTCCGGTACAGCCCACCGTGAGGACCAGGCAGCCGATGCAAATGCACCCGCTGATGACAACACTCCGCAGTCTCTCCGCCATGTGAAACTCCTTTTCCTTGATTGCGCGGCGCAAAAACGCCACCGAGCATGCGCTGTTCTCAGACCTATCGTGACGGTGGCTGCTCATTGGCGCTGAGATACGGGTAGTGTCGCCATAACCACAACACATCTTCGTTCTCGGAGATGTCGGGTCTGATCGCCTTGCCGAAGCTGTCCTCGCTGAAGGCGAGCCAGGTTTCCTTGTGCGCCCAGGTGTGTCGTTCGGCGTGGCCATCGGCGAAGCCAAAGGTTGCCGAGTTCTTGTGAAACGTGCCCAGTTGATCCCACCAGGTGCTGCTGTTTTGCCAAGGGGCAAAGGTCCAGCCGCCATGATCGTAGGTCAGGCTTGCGTGTCTGAACTCGCTCTCCATAAAAAGATATTTCATGCCCGGCTGTTTGATCTCTTGCAGTTTCATGACGATGTGTTGGTGTCGACCACGGGCATTCGAATTGGCGGACTCTGCCCCCAGTACGTCGGGGAGGATGTAACTGCGATAACGCTGTTCGCCCTGGGTGGGGAGTTTCATGCGGTTGTCGCCCGGGCAGTGATAGAGCCGGGGATCGCTGACATAGGAAAAAAGGCTGCCATTGCGAACACCGCGTATTCTGTCCTCTTCGGTGATGGCGCCGCTCGTGGCCCAGCCCCCGGCCTCGGTCATGGGTGGGTAGGCCCAGAGGGGTAGATCTGACTGCACCACGAATCCTGGCGGAATACGCCCATCGTTGTCATCGGCATACATCACATAGGCCGTGGTCAACGATTTCTGGTTGTTCAGGCAGACGGACCCGGTGGCCAACTCCCGCGCCGCCCGCAGGGCCGGCGTCAGCACGGCCATGAGTACGGCGATAATGGCGATAACGACCAGCAACTCAATGAGGGTAAAGGCTCTCGATCCCTTCACGCGCCAACTCATGTGGGCCTCCCAATGTCGTTTTTCCCATCCTCATGCCCTAGGGTCTGCGAGCGATCTGTTTCTCTCACGGAGGCGCAGAGGCACGGAATTGTTTTGTTGGGGTCATCCATTGACGGTCCCGATTATACCATGGGTAACCGTTCACGTCTAATGGGGGTTGAGAGCACCTACGCAAAATGAGTCTGCATTCGAGCGGCTTGTTTTGCCTCTGGACGGCGTCAGGCTCCATCGACCATCCTCAGGATGGCCTGCTTCGCCTTCCTTGCCAGAGGCAAAAACGCTCGTTCTCGGTGCGACGATCATTTTGCGTAGGGGCTCTAAAAACGATGCGATTGGATAGCGATTTCATACCAGACCTATGCATGGTAACGCCCCCCTCTCCATCTGAAAAGCGGGATTTTCTGAATGGGCGAGTCGCTCCCATGCAACTCGCCTTTTTCACTGACTATCGATCCCCCTCCGAATTCGTGGTGCTGTATCAGATATTACGCTCTGTCGGAAAACAAGCCGCTCGAAGCCAGACGGAGTTTTCCGACAGAGCCTGGTGTTCATGGCGAGGAAAGGTGGGTTGAATGGGGATTGAAGAGGAAAATAAAAAAAACAGAAAACCCGATAACTATGTTGACATTGAGGGTGTTATAGGCTATTCCCCCTTATCAGACGTTTTGTGAAGGAAAGTGGGTAAGTCTCCCGCGCTATCCCGTCGAGTGAGTCGACGCTGTACTTCTGCTAAAGAGGTTGCGCCAGCCACATGAGTATCTGGAGTTCACTGAAGAGAGGACTGGGGGCCACGGGCGAGCCGACTCGGCCAGAATACCCCATCTTTGAACACCTCGAACCCCGACTCCTCCTCAGTGCTGATCCTGTCGGCTTAGCGTCTCTCGTCTCCCTTGACGATGGTGAATTCGAATATCTGCTATCGTGGTCGATTTTGAGCGACTGGAAGAGGCCGAGGATCAGCGCTTGAGCACCGATGAGGATGTGCTTCAGACCCCAGAAGACCTGGGACCGACAGACGAATCCGCTCAAGTCGAGTCCGGCGTTAGCGGGGTCAAACTCTCAGATTTGACCCTGCTGTCAACCACCGTGGAGACGACTGAGCAGCCCGTTGCCTCTGCTGATGCCTCACCGATTACCGATTACCGATTACCGATACAGTTATCGATTCCCACATCCAAGATTGCATCCAGCCCCGCGGCCCACCGGCCGACACCCAAAACGACTCAACTACTTCGAACACCTTGACTTACACCTCGATTGACGATTTGCCCATCTCGCCTTCCAAGGAAGGTACACCCTCCGCTTACTCCCCAGCCGACTCCCCGAGTGGGTCGCTGCACCTCGCCGCGGACGTTCCACTTGAGGTTCCGGGTGGACTCCAGATTGGTCCTGCAGATATCCTCCACGGCACGGGAACCATTGATGGCAGCGTCCGCACCTACGGCACCTTGAGTCCCGGCAATTCGCCCGGGCTGATCAACATCATCGGAGACCTGACAATCGTCGGTTCGGACGGCGATATCATCAATGATGGCTACGCTCCAGCCGGGACGGACATGG
>JADFMM010000176.1 GCA_022563885.1 Planctomycetota bacterium
GACGCGCCGGTAATCCGGTAGTCGAACTCCTGCCCTTGAGAAGCGAGAACCAACCAGATGCCGCGAGTCAATACCTGGACGTAGAACGCGCCCGGTTCCGGACAGCCCAAGCTTGCGTCGGACCAGGTTGCTTGCTCCGCTCGCACCACCCTAAAAGCGCCGCCGTCTCCGATCCGGGAGTAAAGGTCTTCAATAGCCCCTTTTACTCCGGGATGGACCAAGCCCGATATTTCCGCCGGTGACATGACCAAGCTATGCCCGTCGAAGACCGCAGCCGGCGTTGCCTCAGGTGCGGTTGGGACCACCGGGGCCGCTCCTGACGAGGGCCCTTGGGGTTGTCTGGTAGCAACGGGATTGGTAACGGGCGCGGGAGTGATGACGCTGGCAACCGGCTCGGATGGCGCTGCCGCGCCCGGCGGCGACGGTCTCACCTGGGCCACCGCCCATCGGTTCCTGCAGGACGCACTGGCCGGTGTTGCCGACGGAACCGAGATCCGCGTGGCGCAGGGAACGTACACGCCCGATCAAGACGAAGCTGGCAACGTCACTTCTGGAGATCGTCTTGCGACCTTCCAACTCAAGAGTGGCGTCGGCCTTTATGGCGGGTTCTCCGGGACGGAAGACCAGCGAGGCCAACGCGATCCGGTCGCCAACAAAACCATACTGAGTGGCGATCTCAGGAGCAATGACGTCGAAGTCTCGTCACCCTTAGCACTTAGGGGACACGTGTCGCGCTTAGACAACAGCTTCCACGTGGTCACCGGGTCTGGCGCCGACGGGACAGCGGTGCTGGATGGATTCACGATCTCTGGCGGCAACGCGGTGGGTAGCGGCAAAGACGGTAGTGGAGGGGGTCTGTTCAACGTCAAGCTGGCCCCGCGCGAGTCAACAGGACGCGTGCGTAACGGCCCGAGTCCAATTGGCGGCGAGCCAACCGTGAAAAACTGCACCTTCGAGTGGAATCTGGCCACGGTCAATGGGGGTGGCCTGTATAACGACGGCGGCAACATGACCCTGATCAACTGCACGTTTCAATACAACTATGCATTGGGCGTGTCGGATTGGAGTGGGGACGACTGGCCTTTCGGTGGTGCGGGCATGTATACGCAAAATGCGGACCCCATGCTGACCAACTGCACCTTCAGACACAACATGGCGAGCCGGGCCGCTGGGCTGTATAACGTGAATGGAAGCCCGACACTGTTTCTTTGCACATTCCACGCCAACATAGTCCCCATCGCCGGCAGCAGGGCCTATGGAGGTGCTGTTTTCAACAGTGGATCCGGGAGCAACCCCTTCATTCTCAATTGTAGTTTTGTCGAGAACGAATCCAGGATCGGTGGTGGGTTTTATAACCAACTGGGTGCCACGCCGACCCTCGTCAACTGCCTGTTCGCCCGTAACTCTGCCTTACGAGTCAACGCCACAGGCGATGGAGGACGCGGAGGCGGCCTTCAGAACTGGCAGTCTCATTCTCAACTAATCAATTGCACTCTGACAGAAAACGTCTCGGACAATTCTGCTGCGGGCCTCGGTGCGTGGGGCGGTGGCAGCCAGCCGACCGTCACCAACTGTATCTTCTGGAACAATCGAATCGAAAACCCATCTGTTTCAACCAATGGCAGTATTGCCCAGATAGACGGAGCCGACCCCTTTATCGTCGCTTACAGTTGCATCCAGGGCGGCTGGAGTGGAGGCAGAGGAAATATGAACGAGGACCCGCTGTTCGTCGATCCCGAAAACGGCGACTTTCGTCTGAAATCCCAAGCCGGGTACTGGCACACGACCAGCCAATCCTGGGTCATCGACGATGTCACCAGCCCCTGTATCGATGCAGGCAATCCCATGGACGCCATCGGCCTGGAACCCTTCCCGACCGGCGGATTCCTCAACATGGGTGCCTATGGCGGCACGGCCCAGGCCAGCAAGGCCTACTTTGGCGAAGCACCCTGTGACGCGATCATGGCAGGGGATATCAACGGCGACTGCCAGGTCGACCGCGTTGACCTGGAGATCATGGCCCTGCACTGGACCGATGACGTGCCGTTGGAGTAGTCCACGGGACAAGATGCTGTTTCGATCTTGTGGGCCGGCAATCGACCCGATTGTCGGCCCTCTGTTTTGCGTCTGCCGAAAGTTATCGAGACGGGAAGGAAAATCCAGCTATCACTGGTTTAGGTCGGATCTTGCCACATGAGTCTAGTCCTCCATCAGTTCCAGAGGCGTACAGATGATGGTAGTCTTGACAAAGGGATCTGTCCACTTCATTACCGATGCTACTTGTGGTCGTAGAGATCGGCCGTCATGACCAGTAACATCCCGATATCCTCGTTTTGTTTGGCGCCTGCGATTCGTGCCTGGCCAGGGGTCAGTACGAGGGTATTCGACGTCTCAAACTTTTGTTCCATCCCTTCTTCCTCCTCGTTGTCCTCATTCACCAAATGGACTTCTTCGGACTCCGTGCGTTTGTAGTTGAATTGTTTATTTACTCCTTAAGTCCCGATTCCAAGTCCCTACCCGGTTGAGCCCCAGGAAGCTGATATTGTGGCGCGTCTTGCCGTCCACGGCCAGTTCCGTCAGAATCTCACCCATTACGCTGGCAAACTTGAACCCATGTCCCGAGTAGCCGGCGCCCAGAACGACTTGGGGACAGTCGGGGTGCCGATCGACGATAAAGTGGCCTTTGGGAGTATTGGTAAAGATGCAGGTCTCCATGGAGAGGGCTCGCCCCGCAGCCTCCGGAAAGTAGCGTTTGGCGAACGACCAGAGAATGGCCTCATCTTCGGGATGACATTCCCGGTCCATGTTGTCGGGGTCGACTGTTTCTTCTCGGTGGTGTATGCGTCCTAGTTTGAAACCCGGGATACCCCAGGACGGAAAACCGTAAAACGTGCCTTCGGGCGCCTGAATGATCCAAACTGGCAGATTTCCGAATCGAAAAGGCTCTGGATTCTTGGGTTGCAACCAAGCCACCACTTGGCGTTCGGGAACAGCGAGTTCCTTCAGCAATGGAGCCAGCAGTTTGTTTGCCCACGGCCCCGCCGTGATGACCAACTTGTCAGCAGAATAGGTGGTCCGGTCGGTTCTCACCTTCACACCCTCTCCGGCTGGCTCCCAGTTGACCACCCGTTCGTGGCCGTGAATGATTGCTCCACGCGCCATGGCAAGGTTTACATGTGCAACGATGCAGCGCTCTGACAACAAGAATCCCGCATCGGGTTGGTAAATCGCTCTCATTCCCTTGGGCAGAACAAAGCCCGGGAAACGGTTTGAGAGTTCTGTGTGGTCGTAGTCTTCGTGTGGTAGGTGGTGTGTCTCGCAAGCGCGTCGTGACCCTTTATACACGTCATCGTCAGGGGCGGAGGCGTCCACCCCCCCAGTGATGTAGAGCAACTGTTCTCCGGCTCTGGCTTGGGTCTCGTTCCACAGTTCGTACGCCCGTCTCAGGAGTGGGATATATGCCACGTCTTCCCAATAGGCCATGCGGATGATGCGGGTCAATCCGTGCGAGGATCCCATGGTGTTGGGGATGCCGAAGCGGTCAATGCCGAGAACTGTTTTTCCCCGTCTGGCCAGTTCGTACACAGTGGCGCTTCCCATGCCACCTACTCCGACGACAATCACATCGTAATGGTCGGTCGTGGTCATGATATTTCCATGGTATGGGATGGGGACGGGAATCACAAGATCTCACCGTCAGACCCGGGGCCGATTACAGCTTGCACGCCGGTAGCGGGGCTGGTTAAATGGAAATGGCCCGCGAATGGGTGACTGTCAGGATGTGCTATGCAGCGAATACTCTATTTTGACCTGCGACATGGGATCAGTGGCGATATGCTTCTCGCCAGCCTACTGGGCTGCTTCGAGGAGCCCGCAGCGCTTGCCAAAGACCTGGAGGCCATCCACCTGGGTGAACGCTTCAGTATCAAAATGACGGAGGTGATGCGGTCCGAGATCCATACCTGCCATGTCGAGGTGCTCAATGATCTAGGCGCTGTTGCCGAGCACGGTTCCCATGACCACAGCCATTCGCACCAGGGTCACGACACAAAACACCCACACAAACACCATGACGAACACGATCACCCACACGGGCACCGCCAGCTAAGTGCCATCTTGACCATCATTGAAAAGGCCGATTTGAATGAGAAGGTCAAGCGGATGGCCGCCGCCACCTTTCAAAGATTGGGTGAGGCCGAGGCCCAGGCCCACAACATCGATATCGAAGCCGTGCATTTCCATGAGGTGGGGGCGCTGGACAGCATGGTGGACATCATCGGCGTGTGCTACCTCTTCGATCGACTGGGCTTGGGCGGGATCGCCTTCAATGAATTCCATTTCGGTTGCGGGACGGTGAATGCCGCCCATGGGACCCTGCCCTTACCTGTGCCCGCGGTGGCGCGGCTGACCGAGGGCTACCGTGTCAAAACGACGTCCATCTCGGGCGAACTTGTCACGCCCACGGCGGCGGCCCTGCTCACGGTGCTGGGGGAGCAGGTGGATCAGGTGACTGGCAAACTCGTCAAAAACCTCTTCGTCAGTGGGTCGCGACACTACCCCGGGACGCCGGGCTTTGTGCGCGCGAGTCTGTTGGAGATCGAGGGCTCTGCACAGGTCACCCAGCAATATCTCATCGAAGTCAATCTCGACGACATCAGCAGTGAGAGAGTTGCCTACGCCATGGAACGCGCCTTGGAGGCCGGCGCCCGAGACGCCTGGACGGAACAGATCCTGATGAAGAAAGGGCGGCCAGCCGTGAAGATCTGTCTGCTGGCGGACGATGAGCTTCGGGTCCGGTTGGAGGAGCATCTGCTGTCGGATACCCGTTCATGGGGACTGCGCACGACAGTGGTGCAGAAACGGGAACTCGCCCGAGAGGAAAAGAAGATCAAGACGCCCTACGGGGAGGCGCGGCTCAAGACGGGTCTGTTGCCGGATGGCAGCCGTCGCCGAAAATGGGAATGGGACGACATCGTCTCCTTGGCTAAGCGAAATGAGTTGAGCATCGACCGTATGTTGTTTCATCTCAACGAGAGCTTACCGCCGGAGGAGTGAGACTCCCGCGGAGGCCATCAAACAGCATCGTCACCGCGCGGTTTATTGGGCAGTGGGTGAACTGACATGTTGGAAAAAATCGTAAGCGGAGGCCAGACCGGCGCGGATCGCGCTGCGCTGGATGCGGGCATTGTTCTCTCTTTCCCAGTGGGGGGCTTTTGTCCTCAGGGCCGAGAAGCGGAGGATGGCCCTATCGATGCCAGATATCCTTTGACGGAAATCGACGGAGGGTACCCCGAGCGAACGCTCCGAAACGTCCAGAGTTCTGACGGCACGGCCGTATTCTACGAGTCGACGCTTTTGGGCGGAACCGAACAGACACGACGCTTCTGTATCGAATGGAAGAAACCCTACCAACTCTTGGACATCGACGGGCTAGATCCGGTAGAATCCGCTACGTCACTGCGCGAGTTCATTAAGCAGCAGGATATCCGAATTCTGAACGTCGCCGGGCCGCGGGCCAGCGGGTCGCAGCGAATGTATTCTTTTGTGCACTCGGCTATCTCGCAGCTATTGACCGGTGTCGACGTCTGATCGCGTGACATGGAGGACCCTTGTGAGTAGAGCAGAATGTTGGACAACCTGTTTCGGTTTGGGAACCCTGCCCTGGGCGCCGGGCACCTGGGGATCGCTGCTGCCGGTCGTGACCTACCAGGTCTTGGGCTACCTCGGCCCGGCTGCCACTCCCTACGTGATGGCGTTTTTCGTGGTGGCAGGATCCTGGGCCTGTCTGACCCATGCCCCGGCCATGATCCAACAGACCGGGCAAGCCCGGCCGCCCACGCTCGTCGTGGACAGGGTCGCGGGGCAGGGACTGACGATGCTGATGGTGACCCTGTTGTCGCCGCCCAACGTATGCAATTCCATGGCGCTGGCCTTCGCCCTGTTTCGTCTGTTCGACATTTTTAGGCCGTGGCCCTGCAAACTTCTGGCAGAGCGGCCCTCGGGTCAGGGCATCCTGGCCCCCGCACTGATGGCGGGGCTCTATGCCGGTATTCTGTCACTCATCGCCATGTTGATCTTTCCGGCCTACTGCCGGGTCTAAGACACTCTAGCGACTCTGCACGACCTGTCGCTGCTCGGAGGCCTTGCCGTTCAACAGGTGACGCACGAAGTAGTCCTGCAGGCGTCTGCGACCGTAGGCCGTCCCCGATGCCCCGTGGCCGGCACCGGGCACCACCAGCATGTCGAAATCCTTGTCCGCCTCGATGAGGGCCTTGACGACCTGCATGGTTGAGGCCGGGTCCACGTTGCGGTCCAGTTCACCCACGATGAGCAGAACCTTGCCTTGCAGATGCTTCGCTAGAGTGACATTACTTTGAGCTTCATAGTGAGGTCCCAGCGGCCAGCCCATCCACTGCTCGTTCCACCAGATTTTGTCCATGCGGTTGTCGTGACAGCCGCAGTCCGTGACCCCGACTTTATAGAAGTCTCCATGCGTCAAGAGGGCCCCGAGTGAATTCTGGCCCCCGGCGCTGCCGCCGTAGATGCCTACCCGGTCCAGATCCATGTAAGAGTACTTTTCGGCGGCTGCTTTGATCCACAGAACTCGATCGGGAAAGCCGGCATCCCCCAGATTCTTCCAGCAGACGTCGTGGAATGCCTTTGAACGCCAGTTGGTGCCCATGCCATCGATCTGCACGACGATGAACCCCAGGTCCGTCAAACGCCATTGGCCGTAGGACGCCCGAAAGGACTTGGGCACGTGGGCACCATGGGGCCCCGCATAGATGCTCTCGATCACGGCATAGGATCGACTGGGATCGAACTTCTTAGGACGATGGATGATGCCGTAGATGTCCGTGACACCGTCGCGCCCCTTCGCGACGAAGCGTTCCGGCAGCAGGCGCCCCTCGGCCAGCAGCGCGCCGGCATCGGCCTTCTCCAGGAGACAGAGCAGAGAACCATCCTCCGTCTTGCGCAGCTCATGGATCGGCGGTAGATCCACCCGAGAATAGGTATCGATGACATATTGCCGATCGGGAGACCACTGCAGTGTGTGCGTACCATCACCCTTCGTCAACACGACCCGATTCGAACCATCGAGATCGATGCGGCAGTGGTGCACGAAGTAGGGATCTTGCTGCGGATAAACGCCGACGGCTTGGAACCAAACCTGACGCTGTTCCCTATCCACGCGGTCTACCCTGCGCACGAGCCATTCACCCTGAGTAATGGCATTCTTGATCTGACCGGTGGTTGTGTCATAGAGATAGAGATGATTCCAGCCGCTCCGTTCCGACATCCAGATCAGTTCGTTGCTGTCGCTTAGCCTCTCCATATGGGTCTTGTTGGAGTAATCGAAGAAGGTGTCACACGCTTCATCCACGCTGACGCGGACGGCTCCGCTCTCGGCCTCGACGGCGATGACCCGCATGACCTGGTGACCCCGCTGATTGAATAGAAAGGTGAATTGCGACGAATCGGAGGCCCATTCATAGCGGCCGATGCTCCAGGGGTTGGCGAACAGGGTCGCATCGATGGCGATCTCCTGTTGATCGACCACGCGAAAGAGATGGGGCATGCTCTGGGGAATGGGGTCTCCTGCCTTGAGATAGGGATAGGAATGCAATTTGGGTTGAAGCTGATCGTCCGGGGCAGACTCCACCATATAGACTCGGCGCTCCGGCACCTGTGTCGTGCGCAGGGCGACGACGTGCCGGGAATCAGGCGACCAGAATACCGTTGCTTCCTCGGCCGGGGCATCGGCTGCTTCGTACCGCATGCCGATCAGGCGGGCTCGCGAAACATCGCGATGATAGCCGTCATCGGCGGTTCCATCGTTGCTGAGTTGTCGCTCCTTGCCGGTCTCCGCATGGCGCAGCCAAAGATTGTGATCGCGCACGAATGGGGTCCATTGGCCGTTCGGTGACAGCGATGAGGGGCGTCCTTCGCCTCGGCCTCTGCGGCGGCCCGGTCGCTCCGTCGGCTCGCTGCCGTCGATCAGCGCCTGCCCGCTCTCGGCAACGGCCTCATAGACGGCCAGCGTCTCCTCGTTGGGATCGGTGACGAGCCAGACATGTCCCGCGTAGGTGTGCTGCCGTCGGCGTGCCCCGGCCTTGACCCTGCCATAGTCTAAGCGTTGTCCCTCGTTGTCGATCCAGAACAGACGTATCTCCGTCTCAAGTTGATTCACGAAGGTGATGAAGGTCTCGGCCCCCGTCCGGCGACTGGGCCGGATGCGGCGCGTGAAGGGCAGGCCTTTCCGTGTCACCTCTGCGTCGTCAAGTGGCCGAAGCGTATAGCCGTCGAGATCCAAGCGCCAGGCCGACTCGGGACCGATGAGATCCACGGTCGAAGGGGTCTCGCCAAAGGCCAACGAGGTCACCGGCAGATGATTCGCGTCGACAGGATCGTCGAGAAGGTCCGAGAACTTCTGCGCCACCCGCGCGTGGTCAAAGGCAGGGGCCCGTCTGCCCTGCTCCGTCTCGACCAGAATGAACTCCCTGGCTCCCCCGGCGAGATCGTTGCGATACCAGAACTGGGTGTTCTCGGCAAACCAATGGGGTCGTAGGGTCGTCTTGTAGACCTGGGCGTCCTGGCCGTGGGTGGTGGTTACCAAGAACAGGGTGGTGATTAGAACTCTGGCTGAGTACTTGGCCTGCGGGCGCTGAGTCATGACCATCCTCATTTGTAAGGTGAAATATCGAGTTTCTTGCCGACGACACAGTCTAACAGATTGTGCCCGACTGAAGCATGAAGCGGCGAAATTCCTGCACCGCGATCTTGTGAGGGGGCACGAAAAAGATCCGAAACAGTATTGCAGCATACGATTGCCCATCGTATGGTACGTCTATGAAGGTAACGGCGTTAATACCAGATGACTTGCTGGCTGAGGTACGCAAGCTTGCTCCAGGCAAGACTCTGACGGAATCGCTAACATCCGCTCTTCGAGAAAGGACGGCCCTGCAAAAGCTCCGGAAAGCACAGCAGAAAATCAAACGGAACCCTCTCACATGCTCAGAGGGCTTCTCCGCGGACCAAGCCAGAGCAGTCAATCGTCGCTTTCGATATTGATTGAGACCTCCTGTCTGGATCGAATTTTTCAGGGCCAGAGAACCCTATCACAACCGTGTAGCTGTATTGCTCGAAGAGGGTCAGGTCATGGGTCTCACATGGGTATTCGGCGCGTTGCTGCAAGGGGGCCTGCGTCTCTGACTTGAGCCGGTGAAACCACCCAGGCCCGCACTCTGATGAAGACGGCCCCATCCATCCTCCGGACTGCGTTTTACCGGGATCATGCTCACCTCCTCTGCTCGAGCTACCGGCATTGGACGGGCGAAAGACTCCTAAACGCCGGCGACCCAAGCGAGGACCTGGCAGGGCAGTTATACGCCGCTCCCTTCGGCATCGTGTCCCACGGGACGGAGGCGGATCCCATCTTCAACTTCGGCAATGCCGTGGCCCTCGAATTGTTTGAGATGTCCTGGGAGGCATTCACACGCCTACCGTCGCGCGAATCAGCCGAGCCGATCGGCCGTGAGGAACGGGCGACGCTGCTCGCACGCGTTTCCGGCGCGGGCTTCATCGATGACTACCGCGGGGTTCGCATCTCGGCCAGCGGGCGGCGTTTTATCATCGAGCGAGCGAGCGTCTGGAATCTCATCGACGAGATGGGGACACACCGGGGACAGGCGGCGAAGCTGGATAAATGGTCTTATTTGTAGGAGTTCGGGGAGACATCTTCATTGTCCGCAGGGTCCGCTACGGCCAGGCCGCTGTGCCCAGGCCGTCGACCTCAGCAGGCTGACAAGGCCTATTGCGACAACTGATGTCCCGAGTCTTGCGACGGTTGCATTCGTGGCGGCCTCATAGATACCCGCACCGATGATAATGCCCGCTACCGGGAAATGCCTGATCCACAGAAGGCCAAAATAAAAAACGTTTTTCATGGAGAAAAGGCCGCTTTGGGGAGAATTCCGTGCCGGAACCGGATACGACGCTGGCGGGGTATACGGCGATTGTTCAGGCCTATGAGCTGAAGGTCAGTGTTGTTGGTGGACACACGGCATTTGGCTTATTTCATATCACCATTGCTCAGGAAATACTGACACATTCTCTCAAGTAAGGACTGTTCATCCAGTGATTCACCTCTATCATCAACTGACAAAGATGCCCTGTTTTCGAAGTTTGCCGACGAGTGCTTTTTTGGCCCGGGCTGAGGGGAGTTCCAGGATATGGCTGGTGAGGGCCGTGACGTCTCGCTTACCGAGAGACATAATCCTCATGGCGGTTTCTTCGTCCGGACAGTGAATCAGGATGGTGGATTTGACGCGAATTTGACGACAGGAAGCAAACCACCCGCTAATCTCACGAGAGATGTTGGGCGGTATGGATTTGGTTGAGACTTTTTCTAGAGTCGAAAGAACCTGCTCGGCCGTGAGGCCCACCTCTGCCGCATGTAGGATGGAAGCCTTGGTGATCTTGAACAGCGTGCCCGCGCCTTTGCCCACGCGTTCGGAAAAACGTCCTATCTCAGCTTCGGCCGAGGCACAGGGCCCGAAAAAGACGACTTCAAAATTCGGTTGCACGAACACGTCTTGGGCCTCCTGTTCAGGGACTTTGAACTCGTTCGTCAGGCCCAGGTGATATTGACCCCAGGGCGTCAGGGCCAGACAGACTTGCCTGTCTTGCGTATAGCCGAGTTCGATCCCTCCCAGTTTCGCCAGCCGATGAATGGCGAAATCAAACAGGAACTTCTTCCAAGCCTTTTCCATGTGTTCTTCAGAGCAATGACGCTGGTTCCGCGGTAGAAGTGCTTGTCTTAGCTCATTTGCTGTTTCCCCCTCTTTCAAGGGATTGGCCTCAATGGACTGATAGGAGATGAAGCCCTCCAGATCACGGAACGCGTCTGTCCCAAGCTGCCGGAAAGCCCGGTCCAGAGTCGCCTTGAGATCGGTTTTCTTTTTCTTATCCAGCCAGTACCTGTTTGGGATGGGCAGCCAGATTGTCCGTTCGCCCCCTCTGGCCGTCAAACTCCCTCGGTTTTCTATCAGCAGATCGAAGATGAATTTCACTCGTTCCGTCGCCGTCCGCGACAACCATTCGATCCCCTTCTTGGAGACCTCTACGCGGTAGTCTCGGCCCCGTTTTCCGCAGGTGGATGCAAATCCTAAATCATAGAGTATATCCATGGCCAGGAGGGGACGTTCGGATAAGGGATAGTAATTCAAGGACGTAAGCCACTCGGGCAGACTGACAAGATGATCTTCAATGAGGGAGCGTGCCTTGGAAAAAATTGCGTAGTCGCTGGCCCGTACGCGCATGGGCTCGGCATGACAGAGAGACAGGACAGTCGTCATATCCTGGACCAGCAGATCCGCTTGAAAAGTCTCAACCGGTTTGAGCAATGGGGGCAGTTTGGGTGCCGGTCGGTTGAAACGTCCGGCCATGTCAAAATGCTTCACGTAATCTATCCTTGGCGTGATCGACGTCCACAATGTGATAAGTATATCCCTGCTCGCAGAGAAAGAGCTGTCGTTTGTGGGCAAAATCCTGTTCCGTGGTGTCACGCGACACCAGGCTGTAAAAATGGGCCTGATTGGCGCCCGGCTTGGGACGCAGAATCCGCCCCAGACGCTGGGCCTCTTCCTGGCGCGACCCGAAGGTGCCGGAGATCTGGATCGCCACGGCGGCATCCGGAAGGTCCACGGCAAAGTTGGCGACTTTGGACACGGCCAGCACCGACAGACGTCCGGTCTTGAAATCCTCAAACAGGCGATCCCGTTTGCGCTGGGCCGTGGAGCCGGTGAGCGAGGGAATACCGAGGTGCTCGGCGATCTGTTTGACCTGGTCCACATACATGCCGATGATCAAGGTCGACTCGTTCGGATGCCGTTCCAGGATCGCCTCCAAGACCGCGACCTTGTCGGGATTCTCCGAGGCGATGCGAAACTTGGCCCGTTTGTCCGCTATCGCATAAGGCATACGCAAATCTTCGGGCAAAGGCAGACGAACCTCCGTGCAGACGGCCTTGGCGATCCAACCCTGATGCTCGAGCACCTTCCAAGGGACATCGGCTTTCTTCGGTCCGATCAGGGCGAATACATCGTCCTCCCGTCCGTCCTCGCGCACCAAGGTGGCGGTCAAGCCCAGACGTCGCCGGGCCTGGAGGGTCGCCGTCACCTGAAAGACCGGCGCAGGTAACAGATGAACCTCATCATAGATGATGAGTCCCCAATTGCGCTCATCGAATAAATCCAGGTGTTTGAATGCTTCATCCTTGTGTTTTCGCCAGGTCAAGATGTTGTAGGTGCATATGGTGATC
>JADFMM010000177.1 GCA_022563885.1 Planctomycetota bacterium
GAATTTCTAGTCTTTGGGCGTAGGCCGCCTCAAGGCGGTTCATCTGCTGTTTGGGGGCCTGTGTGCGGGCTGCGGTTGCGAAAGGTTGTGATGCGTTGCTATCGGCGGCCATAAACACCCGCAGAGTATCAGATCCATCCTTAGTTTACCAGCTTAATGCGCTGGAACAATGCGCTGGAAGAATGCGCCGGAAGAATTGATTGTTCCAGCGCATTGTTCCAGCGCAGAACGGACAGGACCGACCTAAATGGGACACGGAGAGAGAAAAGAAAGATATCGTCGTGAGGAGTGCTGGAACGAGTTCATCGAACTCCGCGAGTCGGCCATAGCGCTTGGCCTGCCAGCAAGAGCCCGCCTGCGTCTCGTCGAGATCCCCTTGGCGCTGCCGGCCATCCTTGCAGGAATCAAGATCTCCGCCGTCATCAACGTCGGAACGGCTACGCTCGGTGCACTGATCGGCGCAGGCGGCTATGGCCAACCCATCCTGACGGGCATCCAGCTGGACGACCACGCCTTGATCCTGAGCGGCGCAATCCCCGCAGCGCTGCTCGCTCTCTTGGTGCAAGCCTTCTTCGAGCTGGTCGAGAGATTGATGCTGCCACGCGAGCCCTCGCTCAGTTCTTCTCGTCGTCCTCGGAAGCGTAGTTGAGCTTGTCGAGGGGCATCACGACCGACGACATGATGTTCTTTGCGTGGGATGAGATGCGTTTGAAGTAGCGGAAGGCCAGTGCGCAGATCACCTTTCCTTCGCCCTTGACCTTTCGCGCCTGAGATAATGAGGGACCGGCCATCCGCCGTGAACCGGGCTTGGGTGATGCGTTTCTTGGTATCCAAGGAATGCACCAGACTGCCGTCGGCCACCGAAAAGACCGCGGCATTCCATGTGCCCTGCGCCTGGCGTCCGGCCATGACGAAGTGCGTCCCGTCGGGATGCCAGGCCACGGTTTCCATGAGACCGGATCCGTGCTGGCCGTCCTTGATTTGGTCCGTCCGTGCGCCCTCCCGCCAGTCCCAGCGCTGCCAGGTCATCTTGCCGTTTCCGGCCATGGGATCCCTCATGGGACCCATGCCGCAACCGAGTAGCTCAGCGCCGTCCGGCGAAAAGGCCAAAGCGTAGATGCCGCCGCAGTAGTGATGCGTTTTGGTGGTACCCCAGGACGTGAAATCCGGCGACGTCCACTGCGCCACTGGCTTCTCATCGGCGCCAGCGTCGAGACTCCACACACGCACTTCGCCCATCATATTGGCCGCGGCAAGATGCCGGCCGTCGGGACTGAACGCGCAGCTGAGCACGGGCGGTGTATGACTGAAGGCGGCCAGACGGTCACCGCTGCTGGTGTCGAACACCTTCACGGACGGCTCGTTTTCGGCCGCCGGCTCATATTTCCAGCCGCCCGGCAGGTATTGGCCCGTCACGGTGGCCAGGCGGCGGCCATCCGGCGCCAGCGCCAACTGCCAATTCCAGAACCGATGCGCCTGAACGCGACGCCAACAGTGTCTGTTTTCCACGTCATGCCAGAGCAGCATGCCATCGTACCCACCGGAAATCACCGTGCGCCCGTCGGGCAGCAGAACACATCCGCTGGCAAACGATGCATGCCGGTCTTTGAACGCCTCCGCCTCGCCGCTGGCGGCGTCCACCTCATAGAGGGCGCCATCGGCGCAGGTGACAAACGCGCGGCGCCCATCCGTCGTGATGGCAAGTCCCAGTGCGCCGGAGGGGAGTTCGTGATCGTGGTCGAGAGTGAGTTTCATGCGTTCACGCCAGCAGCTCGAGAATGGGTTCTGCCTTGTTCTCCACGCGGTGAAAGGTGGGAAAGCCGGGCAGGTCATATTCCGCGTAAGGGGCCAGGCCGAGCGCGGTGAAGATGGTGGCGAAGAGGTTCTGTTCGTCGTAGGGGTTTTCGATGACATCCACGCCGTCCTCGTCCGTCGCACCCGTGACGACGCCGCGTTTCAGGCCGCAACCGGTCATCATCATGCTCCAGGCCTTGGGATAGTGATCGCGGCCGCGGGCTGGGTTGATCCACGGGGTGCGGCCGAATTCGCCCATGGCAATGACGAGCGTGGACTCCAGCAGGCCCCGCTCCTCCAGATCATTGATCAAGTGGAACAGTACGCGGTCCAGTTCCGGCACCAGCATCTGGTGGATCTCATGCTGGAAGACGTGGTTGTCCCAGTTCATGCCGTTGGCGACCATCACGAAGGGCGTGTCATGCTCCACAAGATGTCGCGCCAGGAGCGCGTGCTGGGCGAAGCTCCCCGGGCCGTAGCGTTCACGGTCTTTTGCCGGTAGTCTGTTTAGGTCGAAAAGATCGGCACTGGCCGCCAAGCCCTTCATGCGCTCGAAGGCTGCATTCTGCCTGTCGGCGATAGCGCTCTTGCGATCGCGCCCGAACTTGGCGGTCAGGAACTTCCGTAGCGACTCGCGCGATTCCCGGTCGTGCTGCGGGAGGGTGTCCATCGCTGCAGTCAGAAGCCGAGTGTAGTCGCCGCCGAGGCGGACCGGCGCGTGTTCCGCACCCAGCCAACCCGGCCAGTTCCCGGCCTTGAAGGCCTCGAATTCGTTGCCGCCGGGAATGGGATCGAGCAGGACAAAATTCGGAATGGGCGAATCCAACTGTCCGAGCGCTTGTGACAGCACGCTGCCCAGCGTCGGTCGCGTGAATCCGTCGCGCTCAGGATTCCCACGCTGCAGCAGAGAAATGGCCTGAAGGTGCTCCGTCTGCGCCGTCTTCATGCTGCGGACGACATTGAGTTTGTCGGCGATACCCGCGCAGTAGGGCATGAGGGAGGAAAAATGAACGCCGGGGATCTTGGTGGGAATGCTCCCAAACGGCCCGCCGGTGGGCCGGCCCGGTTTGGGATCCCAGGTTTCAAACTGACTGGGCGCGCCGCACAACCAAAGCAGGATGCAGTGCTTCTGCGCCTTCTTCGTCTGAGCCGCGAAGACGGGATTGTGGAACAGACCCGCGAAGCTTGAGACGGTCGCCAGGGCGCCGCCGGTCATTCCCTTCAGGAAAAGCCGTCGATGCAGCTGGTGCTCCTCGGTGCAGCACTGACCCGGGGGCAGATGGATGGAGTCACCGTTCATCATCAGGGCATCGTCAAGAATTCCGCGCTGGTCATCAGCGCCCAGAGCAAATCGCGCACGGCATCGGCAGCGGGGCCCGGTCGCTCTTGCAGAAAAGCGGTGACGCGGGCCGATTCCTCGTCATCCGGCCAACGGCCATGCACGGCGACAAAGGCTGCACGAATACGGGACGGGGTGTCCCCCAGGGCGACCAGACGTTCCACGGTACCGCCGGGCGCCGGCTTTAGGATTTCAGCCAGGTCCGGCGAGCTGGACAGAAACTGCGCCTGCTGGAAACTGGCATTGTATTCTTTGGGTAGGACGTCGGGCATGGCGGCGATGACGGCGCGGCGCAGCGCATCGTCGTCTGGCGACAGACCCGCGGCAATGCGCCAGGATCGTGCGATCTGCTCGGCGGCGAGCGGGCGCTCCAAAGTCGCCGCGAATGAATCCGGTGCCGCATCCATGGTACTCAGCCCATACACACGGCTGAGCACGATGCCACGCACCACGCGGCGGACATCGTATCGATGCGCCGCGAAATCCTGCGCCAGCCAGTCGACGAGTTCCGGATGACTTGGCGCATTGCGGGCATTCATTTCGTCCGCGGGGTGCACAATGCCGCGGCCCAGGAGAGCGCCCCACATGCGGTTCACAAAGGCGCGCGCCAGGAGTGGATTTTCGTGGGTGGCGGCATCCGCAAAGGCTTCGCGACGGGAGAATTTTGGCACACGCACTTTGGCCGAAGGGTCCACGTATTTGTCGTCGCTGTCCTGCTCC
Source organism: Planctomycetota bacterium (assembly GCA_022563885.1). Taxonomy (GTDB): domain Bacteria; phylum Planctomycetota; class Phycisphaerae; order Sedimentisphaerales; family Anaerobacaceae; genus JAIPFM01. Next base: position 3,854 of record JADFMM010000177.1, read on the forward strand.
TGTTCCTCGCCGGCCGGTCGCGCCTCCTCCACGATGTGACCGGTCAGGAGTGTGATCACGGCGGGCCGCGACTCCTTCTTCAGGTTCGTGAAGTTGATGAAACCACCCACGGCCGACTCCGCGACGTCGGTGTTGCCTTTGACGTTCTTGCCCCGGTTGAAGGCCGCCACCAGGCCCCAGTAATGTCCCTGCTTGATCTCGCGGGCCAGGGGGTGATCGTGGCACTGCGCGCATTCGATTCGCGTGCCATACACCACCGGGGCCACCGCCTCGGCAATCGCCTGGTGCCGGTTGCGGCGTTCGTAAAGAAACCAGGTGGCGCCCCTGTTCTCCGGCCTGTCTGGACGGGCGGACAGAAATTCGTGCACCGTTTCATTCCACGGCCGATTCTCCCGAAAGGCGTACTCGAGGAATGCCCACCAGCCACTGTCTCTCCGACGGTCCTCAGGGTTCCTCCTCTTGCCGCGCCCCATCAGCAAGGTATCCCACAGTTCACGCATCCGCAGCGGGTAATCATCCGACACCAGCAGCTTCTCCACGAGTTTGATGCGTTTCGCATCCGAGGGTGAAAAGAGAAAGGCCTCCAATTCGCCCTGCGTGGGAATCCGCCCGGCCAGATCAAGGTAGACGCGGCGGCACCAAGTACGGTCATCGGCGGCGGCCGCCGGTTCGATCCCGCGCCGCTGCCAGCCTGCGGCCACAAAGAAATCAATGGCCTGGGTTACGGACTCAAACTCAGCGGGCTCCTCAGGAGAGGACGTCCCCTCGGCGGGTCGGTCGCCAGGATCATGGCCCTGATCCAAGCGTGAACCCTTGCACGCTCAGCATCGCTAAGCTGCTTCTTCGGGGGCATGTGCGGATCCGAGTTTGGATCGAGGTAAAGGTAGAGCCGGCTTTCCTCGGGTCTTCCGGGCACGACGACCTCGCCCTCAGCGCCGCCTCTCATTACCGCTGCCAGCGTGTCAAGTCCCAGCCCGCTCTTTTGTTCGAGAGGACCATGGCACTTAATACACTTTACATCGAAGAGCGCTTGCACCTGATCGGCCCAGAGCGCAGCCGCGTCCATCCCGCTGACATCGCGGACAACGGCCAAACAAAGCAAGAATGTCAGGGCAATCCTAGGGTGCATGGCTCAACACGATCCTTTTTTACCGGTATCACTGAAACTGACAACATGCCTTTCGAGTGGGTCTGCGGCCCAAATGTGATGACATACCTGCCAAAAGGCATTTCCTTTGGCAGATGTCATATTACTTCATGTTGCTCCTTTTCGTTGGAAATTGTAGGTGGCGACCCTAGCGCCGACAAGTGAAATTTTCCTGGCAAATGCTTCAGAATCACAGCCTCGGGGGTTGCAAACATCATCCTCGGATAACTCGTTGTGCACAGAAACCGGGGAGGCCACGCGGATGAAAACACCTTCCTGTCGAATGTGGATTTCGTACCGTGCCCTCACGCTGAAAGAGAGATTATGACGCCCGCTCGTCAATCAGATTCGCAGTTCCGCGGTTTCGATCATCGACCCACACTTCACTTGCCCTTAGAATAATGCAATTCGGCGAACCGCCATCCCTATTAACCGGGATTTCCGATATGGATCTACCTGAAACCGCTCCAGGCTCGAAATCCCGTCTAGTGTAACGGAATGCCCCCCCCCGTGTCGAGCGCGTCGGAAATCTTCCCATTTGTTTGCCTGCCGACCCCAACTTCTAGGTTCTATGTCCCCGATTCAAGGTTTTCAAACTCCGTGCCCGGGCTGCGCCCCGACTGCACGCGGAGCTTTCCTCTTGCAACCACGACTATGGCCTCCTACTCGTTCGTATGTGTTAACCTCCATTGACGGCTGGTGGCGGAAACGCTAGTCGTTCAATGCGGTCGAGGGTTGCGGCGAACAACTTCCGAGTGATAGCCACTTCGGCAAGTTGGAACGTCACGTATTTCGCATGCCGCGTGACCTTCGCACCGATCTTGACGAGATTCTCTCGTAGCGTTGTCAGCGACCAGTGCTTCACCTCATTTGGCAGCGCTAACCGCCGCAAAAAGTTGGCCAGATTGTAAGCCAAGGCGAACAACTGCAAGTCTGGTTGTCCTTGAAGGTGCGGCAAGAGAGCTTCGCCCGAGTGACCGCCCCCACGCCCTCCCCCGCACGATCACCAGGGCGACCTGCCCAATCTATGCAGGTGGTGCTTGATGAGGGCGGGGCGTACCACCGCGATAGCCGTAGTTCGCTTAATGGGGGTTTCGCCTTCCTGTGAGGGCCGTTTCGCTCAACACTGGGTTAGCTGCCCCGCAGGGGAGTCGTGGCTCCGAGCGGTTCAAAGTGCCCGAGAGAGCGGGCTTACAGTGCTCTGGCCTGCCGCTTGATCTTCGCAGGATCGAGTGACCATGTCACACGGGGACGCCACGCTTGCTCGTGAATCGGGGCGATGGTTTGGTTGATCACCTGCGTGTCAATTCTTCGTGGGGACCTTCTCATTCAACTCGGTGAACCAGTTAAAGACAACCTTAAGCGTGTTCAGGCCACTGTCTAAGGAGACGGAGGCATCGTCCGGGGGTTCGGCCGGCACCATCACTAACAACCGTTGACTATCCGGCGACAGAACCAGATTTTGATCTACGCTTAAAGGCGATTTAAACACCTCAATGGGTTCACTATGACTGAGACTTCCGTTCTCATACTGAATGTCGACAGCGTAAATGGCCTACCTTTTCGATAGTACAGACGCGACCCGTCTCGCGACCATTGCGGATCCAGTCCGCCAGTCTTGGACACCATCTTTGGCGGCCCCAAGGGATCGTAGCGTCTTATGTAGACCCGCGCTTTTCCCGTTTTGTCATTTGCGTAGGCCAGCCACGCGCCGTCCGGGGACAGCGACGCGCCCCACTCGCCGAAGGAATCGTTCAGTAGAGGCTCCAGGCGGGGAACCTCGTGGGTTAGGTTTAGCCTCATGATGTCCCAACCCGTCGTCTTCGATTGCGCGGTTAGGATGAAGGTGGCATCCTCCGCCGTGAAAGAAGGACCGCTAAATCCCATGATGTCAGGTGAATCGTTCCTAAAGAGTTGTGAGTGCGTGTTTCCTCAATCTTCAAGGTGTGAGTCTTATTAGCCGGTCGCTGGCTGAATCTCAGTTGCCTTCCGCCCGGCGTCAGGACAGCGACGTCTACCATTTCAATTGCTCCCAAACCAAAATGCAGCGTCGTTAATCGCTTCGACCGATAGCAGAAATCAGTACGCACCTCGTCGTAGCCGGGGACTTCGTCGGTGCCGGCTTTGGTCACCATAATTTTGCTCCCGACGCCCAGCCTGTTGTCCGGCAAGGCGACGCAATAGTCCTAAAATAGTCCGCATGCTCCGGCTTCGTATGTCCGGCATCGAGACCATAGTTTTCCAATAGCCGTCCCATCCACGAAGTTTTCAAGGAGCAGGAATAGCAGATTGAGACCGCAGACGGTGGTCCCATCTTGACTTGACAAGCGCAAAATGTCCCAGTCACGAGGATTTCAATCAGCCCTGATGGTGTATTCTCGGATCCAGCATTGGTCCGATTGGCCCTTGACAAGCGCATCCGCTATCGAAGGTGACTCCCCGAAGGGCATCAAGCGTCGCCACCGACACCAATCTTTTGACCTCTCAGGCATTGCTCTCAATAAACTCTTCTTCACCAACCGACTGTTGGTGAGCCATTTCAGTTATCGATAAAAGCGATAGTACCGCGCTTAAAGTACTTTCTGCCCCTTGATTGATGTTGGTTCCACGCAGACACAATCCGTCAAAACACCCACCGGTAACCCGGTCATAAACGGCAACATCTCTGTCATTGTCCCCTAAAAACCAGTCAAAAGAGGTTTTCATCAATTTTAAATAGTCTTCATCTTGCGTAAAACGATAGGCAAACTTACCAAGTTCCACCATCCAGAGAGCATCAACCGGTTGCTGGTCATACTGAGCACGCTTCTCTCCTTTTTTATGCCAACCGTTGCAGCCAATAGGAGAAAGATGTCCTTCCTTCAACGAATTTTCAATAAGGAAAGAAGATGCTTTCTCAGCTACCTCACGGTACTTATCCTGCTTCAAAGAGTAATAAGAAATCCACATGGACACAGGAAGAAGGCCATTCGCGTAGGTGAGTTTATCTTCAAACCAGCTCCAATTTTTGTCCGCATTATTTTTAAAATCCTCAACCATTTTATCGGCTAGTCTTGTCATGATCGTCAAGATTTCTTGATGATCAGGGTAACGGATTAAATAGTAATAGAGCCCTAGCAAGGAGTAAGCCGTTCCCCGTATAAAACCTTTTTCAATATGCGGTAGGAGCTGATGAAAGGAATCGTAAGTAACCGTCCCATAGAACTCTGGACCATAAGCAATCGCATACCCCAAACCCCACAAAGCCCTTCCTTGGCAATCGTCCGACCCCACTTCATCAAGCGATTCCTTTGTTACCGAAAAAAAGTTTCGAAACCTGCCATCCTCTCTTTGAGCATACGAGAGAAAAGCCAAGTACTTTCTTAGAAGAAATAATGCATCATCAGAATCCATGAGCCGATAAAACTTTGTTGCGACAACAATCGCCCTGGCATTATCATCAACACAGTAGCCGTGGCGGTAGTTTGGAATCGTATAGCGGGCATGCTGAAGAAGAGCAAAATCATCCGTCATTGTTTTAACATGATTGAGTTTGGGGATGGGGTATTGTGAGGTTAAAAGAATCGGCTTTTTCGTTTTTTCCCTTACCGAAACGATTTCGGGACGCTTCTTTTGTATAGAATCAAATTCATTTAAATACTGCTTGGCAACTTCAGGCCAAATCATCCTTCGGCCGAACTGGTAAGCCTTTTTTTTCATCGCAGCAAGCTCTTTAGGAGAATCTAAAAGATTCTCAATCGCTTTTGCGATTGCGGCGCCATCTTTAAAAGGAACAATGGCTCCCCTCCCGTTGGCTAACATCTCTTCAGCACACCAGCTGCCCGTTGAAATAACGGCTTTGCCCGAACCGGTTGCGTAGGCAAGCGTTCCTGAAACGATTTGTTCCTTTTTCAAATAAGGAACAATATAGAAATCAGCGGCACTAATATATTCACAAAGCTCATCCAGCTCTACAAAACGATCATGAAATAAGACATTTTTTTTAAGGCCTAACTTTTCAACTTTGCGCATGAGCGAATGGCGATATTGCTCTCCATGATGTTTGATAATATCAGGATGGGTGGCGCCTAAAACAACGTATACTAAGTCGGGAAATTTTGGGACAAGCTGAGCCACCGCATCAATCGCATACTCGATCCCTTTATCCGAACTGAGTAGGCCAAACGTGAGAAGCATGGTCTTATCTTCAAGATCAAATTCCTTTTTGTATTTTTTGGTATCTTCGAAAGGCAAATCAGGTATTCCATGAGGGATAAAACTTATTTTTTCCTTTGGAACGCCTTGGTCCACGAGCATCTTTAGGGCACGTTCTGCTAAAACAATCAGGCGGTCACTTCTCTGCACTAACTCTCCAAAGACTTTCTTATGCTTATCGTCCGCCGGTTTTTCTAAAACAGTATGAAAAACGGTAACAACCGGAACATTTACCTTGCGAAGCAGCACCTGTAAATATTCGCCCCAATCCCCGCCAAAAATACCGTATTCATGCTGGACACAAAGCACATCAACTTTGCTCAAATTAATAAAGTCGGCAGCTTTTTCATAATCAGAAACCATCTGATCCTGAATATCAAACCTAACGATGTCCGGATAAGAGTACCCTTCGGGTCGGTTCGTCATGGCAATAGCAAAGACATTACTGGAGTCGCCCAGCCGATCTGCGACCGACTCACAAACATCTTTGGTGAAAGTGGCAATCCCACATTTTCGAGGGAGGTAATTTCCAAGGATCGCAATGGATCGTTTTGGCATAAGGTAAATCCTTAACTGTTGTTTGAATTTTGAAGTACGGCATTTTCCGTGGTTGATGGCCGACAAATTGTTTCGTCTGAGGCTCCATAATAAATATCACTCATTCACTCTTCTCTGAGAACAGGCCGTAAGTGAAAATAACTTTTTCAAACCGCCTTGCGCTTGTCAACGGCCGATCGGATCTCCCTGCCATCTGCTCTAACATTTGAGTTTCCAGGCGTTTAGACGCCTAATGCTCCCATTAGAAGTTTCACCGCCGTGGTACTGATCACGACATCCTTGATTTTTGTGTACGAGAACTTGTCAATGATCGCTGATTGTAACCCGTCTTCCAAGTCCTATTTTCCCTGGAGTTAGGTCATAATGCGCTTGTCAGGCGACAATCGGACCACCCTGAAATCTGCGGGCGTCGAATTCTTCAGGCGTTTAGACGCCCAAGCCTCCCATTGGGCACACTCTACCCCCTCCCTGGCTGCGGTTCCGCTCTCGCCGCTGGAATCTTTGCGCTTTTGGGTACAAACAGACGAGCGAGATGGACAAAGGCCGTTTCCTGTCCCAGGCGGATTCGTCTCAGGGGGCGTCTTCCTTATTCGTTGTGGCTTTTTCCAACACCAGTACCCAATCCTGTGGAGTCGGCACATTCGGCGAAGTCCATGTGCCGGACACGGTCACGATCCCGTGATCGAAACGCCGACCTGAGACCGGGTCGAAGTATAAAACGGAATAGGCTCCAGGCTGAAGGTTCTTAACCGTAATGCCATCCCATACATAGTTTTTACGTTTAGGCTGATAGATAAAAATCACCTCCCCCGCAATCCCGGCGGCGAATCTTTCATTCTCTACCCATTCGGGATGCGGCTCGAAACGCTGCCACGGATATTGCTCAAGCAACGCTTTGGAGCGCCCGAGTTGAGTGGAGCCGGGGAAATTCATCCCTTCGCGCCAAGTCGTTAAGTCGTAGGGCTGGTGTTTCCAGCCGCCCCAGTTCCCGTGCTCTTCCGGTGTGCCCATGTGCCAGACACCGGCCGCGCCGTAGGTGTGTCCTGCGGCGCCGGAAAGGATGCAGCCCCAGAATAGGTGGCGTTGGAGGTCGGCGAAGTTTCCCTGCATGTGTTGCTCGTAGCAGGCTTCTCCGGTCAAAACCGGTTTTATGGGAGCCACTGCCCGATAGTCTTTTATTTTGTTGATAGCCGAATTAACCGTTTCCCAACCCCGGTGCCCGGTCGCGTCCATATCGAAATCGAAAATGACATGATCTTCCAACGCCTCACGCCGGTGTGAACTGTGATTCGTTAGCAATCGCTCGAATGGATCGGTGGCATCCAGATATTCCGCCAGCGCATACCATGGCCCCTGTTTCTTTTGCGTTTCGCCGCCCAGAATCCAGACCACGGGGTAGGCGCCATACCGCGCAATCAGATTCCGAAAATGGCGTTGGTATCCCTCAAGCCCCACCGCGTTTATCCCTACGGCACGCCCCCAACCGCCGACGATCGCGGGCACGATGCCGGCATCGATCAGGTGCTTAATCCGGCGATCCGCATACTTGAAGTATTCCGGGTTTACCACGCTGAAATCTACCTTAAGATAAGGCATCCCCCCTTCGTTTTCCCAGCTCTGCTTCAGCAGCCCCAGCTCGTCCGGGTAGGATCCGCACACGATCTGCACGACCGTGAACCCCTTCTTTTTTCGGTCGGCGGTTAATTCCTGAAATCCTTCCCAGGTCAGCCGCTTACACAGGCCTTTCCACCAGGTATCGCCCAGCCAGAAAAAGGGCGTGCCGTCGACGTGCTCGAAATACCGTTGATTCTTTGCCACGCTGATCGGGCCGTGCTGATAAAGCGAGTTATCCCCTTCGTACTTGACGACGGCGATGGCGCCCTTCGCCCCGTGCAGTTTTGCGTTTTTCTTGTCGGTGCACTCCGTGCGCCAGGTGTGCTTGCCGGTCTGGTCCGAGGCATATCGGAAACACCAGCGACCGCCGCCGGTCCAGAAACCGGGCACGCGCAGTTCCTTGCCGTCCGGCTGCGTGACAATCGCGTCCAGTTCGATCTCGGTGAACGGATTCTCGTACGTCCTGGACGACTGCAGCTTGATCTCGACGACACGGTTGGCCTCAACCGTATACCCCGCGCTTGCGCTCGCAGCGACGCAGGTGAGCAGCAAAGAGCAGATAGGAGTGACGACTAATTTCATGGCTGGCCCTTCGAGTTTCAGATTCATGACGCAGGTACTGGTCACGACATCTTGGACTTTTGTGTACGGGAACTCGTCAATTATCGCTGATTGTAGCCTGTCTTCCAAGCCCTATTTCCACTGGATTTAGGTCCTCCAGACCTTGAAAAAGTTCTCCCTGAAGCCTTCACAGACGATAATGTAGGCATGTCTTCTACAATTCGAACCCAGCAAATATATGATCATCGACTCCGTAATCTCGTGCGGTCATCCGGCAACATCAATCTCGCAACTCAACTTGGTGTTCCTCGGTCCACTGCTCACAGTTGGCTGACATCAAGTCAAGTCGAAATCGTCACCGTCGACGTTTTCGATATGGACATCCTCAACCTCC
>JADFMM010000178.1 GCA_022563885.1 Planctomycetota bacterium
AACAAAGACCTCGTACTCTTCATTCAAAAGCGGAGAGGGATCAAAGGAGGCAGCTCTGGTAAATGGTATGACTTCATTGACACTAAAATGCCTGATGATAAAATCTTCGTCCTTTTGAAGAGTAGGCCTGGCATCAGGATGTTTCTCAGCAGAAAACACTATGAGTTTGTGACCCAATTTCACCCAAGCCCTTCCAACTAATTCCGCGTGAATCGAGGGTCCATTCGCGGCATTCCAAAGACACATCATTCCTATTTTCATTTTTATTGCTCCTTTTTCTGTTACATAAGTAAATTAAATACTGTTTAATAATAAGCCTGTGTTGAAATCCAGAAAAATTTGTTTTTGTAAACAAATCCACTTGCTTTTTCCTCCTCGAGCAATTCACTTGCTGCCTAACAAGTTGTTGTAGGGTTTCCTGATAACACCGACGGGCCGAACTCAAAACTTCCTCTTACCCACAAAAGACGGCCAAAACTGCCTGCTCGCTATCCTGATAACATGCAGATATGAGTATTGGCGGGAAAACTCGATAGTTCCGAAGCGACACCTCAATCCGGAATTCTTCAGCTCAATGGCGAGCACCGGTGCCGCGCGACGTAGGCGACTTGTCGGCGGACTCTCTGATGCCTTGAGCACGTTCTTTTTCCTAATTCTTCTGACGGCAGAGGCGAGCATCCGTCCGGGACATCCCCAAGTCTGAGCCGGACGCGACCTCTGCCTGCTTCACAGTACTTGGAATTGGAAGACCCCGCAAGCAGATGCCTGACCGCGTGCCCTGGCGAGCCTTGACCCCAGCTCCCACCGACCGCCCTTCGCTGGTCACTGATTACTGTTTTCCGCTTATTTTTGGGTCAAGATCCGAATAGCCGCTTTGACATGACCGGGTAAATCGGCCCACGATCTCACGATTCTCTGCAAATCTTGAGGTAGATCCACTATCGAATCGGCAGTTTTTGGGGGAGTTTCTCCAGAGTGAGATTGTAAGTCCTTGTTATTGCAAGTACTTACGATTTTCTGCTGTCGGTTTGCTAAACCGTCGTAGGGGCATATACCTCTACCGCGGGTTCGAATCCCGCCCTCTCCGGTAACCTCGTCTTTTGGCCAAGCAGGCCATACGGCGAGGTTTTTTTATTCGTCGGGTTTTAGCATCCTTCTCCTCAGAGTCACAATCTGCTTGTCCCTTGTTGTCCCAACGGCTTTCACATACTTCGATATATTGCCCGGATGGCCGCAGTGTATGTGTTTACACAGCCAATCATTAGGAACCGATGTCCGTGTGTGAATAAACCATACCAGCACCTGCTTCTCCTGGCAGCCTTTGGGCATATTTCTAAGAGTACGGTCTGTCAGATTCAAGGCAGCTAATGCTTTTCCCTTTAAATATGCGGCCTGTCTCTCGTCGTGGCAATGGATTTCAGGGCCACACAAGCTCGTCCTCTTTTTGCCCAATCGAACCTTGTCTAGATGATCAAGCAGCTTCTCTCGAAAAGACGGTTCTCCCAAACACCATCCATGGCGTATCTTTGCCCAGTCCGGATCCAGGTCTTTCCGTTTGTTGCCCCCTGCGATATCCGCCACACGCTGCTGCATGCTACGGCGATACCAGCTTCGTCCCTTTCGGTCATCGGCGACACGTAAACATGAGAAAACCTTGTCCATATCGAGCCAGTCAGGACGTTTAGAGGTTCTTAGATAATGAGGATAGCTGCTCCAGACATAATCCGTAAGTTTCCCTTGATCCAGCTTGAACAACCTCGCTCGCGCAGGATTGAGATGGATATACGAACTCACGACCGTAAAGTAAGTCTCCGAGTCAGGATCGATCAGAAGGGCTTTGTATCGCCCTTGGAACAGGTGCCCGTGTTCGTGATGCCTCACATTGAATCGTTGCGTATAGGTGCTCTGAAGCCACTGCATGCCAGAGACAAGATTCGCCTCTGGTGTTTCAATCAAGACGTGATAATGGTTGCCCATCAAAACATAGCAGTGAACGATCCACCCCGTCCGACCGCAAGCCTGACCCAGGGTATCCAGGAACACTTCACGATCTGTATCATCCTCAAAGATTGCCGCTCCACGATTGCCACGACTCATGATATGGTAAATCGCACCCGCGTATTCAATTCTTGGTCTTCTCGGCATACCCTGAACTTTTACAGCCAGAACTCGGAGGTGTCAAGGCCAAATACTAATATCCGGGGACTGACCCCCTTACACTGACCCCCTTACACCCGATCCAGAATTTAAGGAGGGGCGCATGGCTGTTTCTCCCGATGGAAAACATCTGGTCCTAACCTCGGGAGGCGATCAGAAGCCTCAGCTATATATAGTCGACTACGATGGCCAAAATCGTCGGCAATTGGTGAAAGCGGATGGCGCAATCTCGAAACCGTCTTTTACTCCCGACGGCAAGGAAATAATCTACACGTTTAGCGTGAGTGCGGAGGGGAAAACATCTCGGAATAGTATCATGGCCGTCTCCATTGAAGGTGGCGAGCCCAGGCAAATCTATGCCAGCGAAGATCCGAATGATGGATACGATACGCTCCCTTCCTCTTGGCTCCCAGACGGCAGGTATGTGTTTGATATAAAACGACCCACTCATGGGGATAATCCACAATACGCCATAAATATGGATGGTAAATCGGATCCCGTGCGAATATTCGACGTCTTCGGTTGGTGTTACAGCATTTCACCCGACGGAACTAAAGCCGTGAATTGCGCAAGTAAATCGGAACGAAAAACTTGGCTGCTGAGCGACTTTCTGCCAGATAATGAGTTGGCAATGAAATAGGCATCGATTCTTTGCCAACGAGGGGGTTCCACGCGTTGTCCTAGGCCAGCGCCCCTTGCACGGAGATACTTTGCATCAATCGGTATCATAAAGAGTAAACGGTGAGTGTCATTCCGTAAGAGTATGTCTTGACACGAGAACGTACACATTACTTTCTTGCCAGGAATTTGCGCTACGAACACATGTACTCTTCCCGGAAATTGCGTATGAATTCAGGCGGAGTTCTTGTACATGCAGGTCGCTTGCGATATTCACAGCCGAGGTATCGGTCACCACATCCTGGACTTTTGTGTACAAGAACACATCACTGTGGGTGGGGAACGGAAAATTTCAGACGACTGCCAAGTGCCTTAATGCCTTAATACCATGGTTGGTGATGCCGAGATTCTTGTTCATCACGCTCATTCATCCTCCTCGAATGCTCATTAGAACTGTCTGTGGGACCGCAATTGTTGTAGCGAAAGGGCGGTGAAAATGCCAATGGTAGCATTGGGCACCTAAACGCTTGAGACCTCGGGCGTTAGAGCAGACGTCAGGGTGGTCCGATTGTCGCTTGACAATCGCACTCTGGCCTTGTGGAGTTTTTGATAACTCTCAATCAGCCTGAGGTGTTTATCTAGACCTTCAAGTTTCATGCTGGTTTTTGTGAGCCCATAGAATCGGACGTTACCGTTGATGGACCCAACGACCTTTTCCATGGTTTCAGATCCATACATTCTGGTCATGTTCGGCAGATAGTCCGACATGTCTTCATTTTCGTCTATCGTGACGTCTAGGGCCGCCTTTAGCGCTTGATAAAACAATTTTCTGGCAACCGTGTTGTCGTTGAAATTAATGAAGTCGAATATGAGATCGCTCGCTTTTTCATATTGCTTGAGAGCCAAATAGATGAGAATTTTCAATTCGCCAATATCGAGTTTACCCCAAACTGTGTTTTCGTCGAATTCGATGCCAATGAGACTTGAGATGACTGTGTAGTTGTCGAGTTGGCTTTCTTCGAGGCGTTCAACTAGACTCGCAAGTTCTTGATCATCCAGGTCGTGAATATTTAAGATGTCTTCTCGGAAATCGAGTGCCTTATTGGTGTTGTCCCAGATGAGATCCTCGATGGGATAGATCTCGGAATATCCCGGAACGAGTATTCGGCATGCTTTGGCGCCAAGGTCCTCGTGGATAGATACGTAGACTTCTTTGTTTAGCTCATGCAAAATGTTCATGAGGTAGTCGCATTCTTCCTCGGTTGTGCCAGCGAAGTTCCAATCGCAAAAGTCATAATGATGTTTGTCGCTGAAGAAGCGCCATGAGACGATGCCGGTTGAATCAATAAAGTGCTCAATGGAATTACTGGGTTCCGTGACGGCGAGACTGTTGAAGGTGGGGGGCGGTGCATCATTTAGCCCTTCAAAACTTCTCCCTTGGAGCAACTCGGTAAGACTGCGTTCAAGCGCCACTTCGAATTTTGGGTGAGCCCCAAAGGATGCGAAGACTCCGCCGGTTCTAGAGTTCATCAAGGTGACGCACATGACTGGAAACTGGCCACCCAAAGACGCGTCCTTGACTAAAATCGGAAAGCCTCGGCTTTCCAGCTCCGTAATGCCGGCAATGATGGTCGGGTATTTTTCCAGGATGTTTTTCGGAACGTCTGGTAGACTTAATTCCTTTTCAATGATCTGCTTTTTTACTGCGCGCTCAAAGATTTCAGAGAGACATTGAACTTTGGCTTCGTGAAGGGTATTGCCGGCACTCATCCCGTTGCTGACGAATAGATTGCCAATGAGGTTTACTGGTATGTAGACGGTCTTTTTGTCGGATTGGCGTTCAAAGGGAAGGGCGCAGATGCCTCGCTCAACAAGTCCAGAGTTCGTGTCAATTAGGTTGGATGCTTTTAGCTCGTTGTCCGGATTGTAGAGCCGTAGGCAGGTTTCATCCATGAGACCATCTGGTAATGCATCATTCGGGCCTGGCTTAAACCATTTTTCATTGGGATAGTGAACGAAGCTGGATGCGCAGACATCTTCTCCGAGGTAGTGGTCATTGTAAAAGTAATTGCAGCTTGTCCGTTCAAGATATTCTCCTAAGGCGGAACAGAGGGCGCTGTCTCTGGTAGAACCTTTTCCGTTGGTGAAGCACATCGGGGATGCGGCATCTCGGATATGCACCGACCACACGTTGGGGACGATATTTCTCCATGATGAAATTTCGATCTTGATACCGATAGACGCCAGCAACTCCGTCATGTTCGCGATCGTCTGTTCGAGTGGAAGATCTTTACCAACCACCACTGTACTCGAATCAGGAGCAGACCCGCTTTCATAAACGAAGCTGGTATCTTTCTCTAGACTATTGACTGTTTCAATGATGAAATCAGGGCACTGCTCGACGACTCTTTTTACGGTGCACCGGTCAATGGACCGGAGAATGCCTTTGCGATGTTTTTCGGGCAGATATTCCGGTAGCTCGACCTGTATCTGGAATGTCTGCTTGTACCGGTTTTCTGGGTCAATAATATTGTTTTGGGAGAGTCGAATGTCATCTGTTGGAATCTGGCGAGCCAGGCAGTAGACCCTGACGAAGTATGCCGCGCATAAAACCGATGAAGCCAAGAAGTAATCAAAAGGACCAGGTGCGGACCCGTCACCCTTGTAGCGGATCGGTTGATCTGCAATGACCGTAAAGTCATCAAATTTTGCTTCAACCCTGAGGTTTTCTAAAAAGTTTACGGTGATTTTCATAAGGTCATTCTTTCCTATCTCGTTAACGACAAAGTAACAATGACTTTGGCGGCATTGCTGTTTAAAGCGATTTTCTATCAGTAAACGATCTTGCTTCGATGTAGATGCCGCGGTTGAGCAGCATCTTGAAGGTGTCGCGCGAGCTGTGGCCGATGGCTACCCGGTTTTCCGTGCGACGGTTGGTTCGACGGCCCATATCTCGTATTGGCCGCTCTGCTTCCGCGGCGAGATCGACCAAGCCGTCATGCTCGTAAATCTCGGGCTCATCCATTAGCCCTTCAGGTTTCTCAAGCATCACGCGCTCTGCGCCGTATGCGACTAATCCGATCATGAGAAAAGTGAGGTCTAGGTTCGCTGAAGGACCGTGCTGTTCTGATTCCAATGTCTTTCGTTGTAGGCTGATCATTGTCTGTGGCCAACGCTAAGCTAACCGGCCCGGAGGCGCAGCCGTAGGGTCCGTGTTGAGCGACTTGTGTACGCCCGGCATGGGCATGAACTTGTGGGGTGTAAAAAAGGTACTCACGTAACTCCTTATTATCAATGGGCCTATTGGCCTTTCCTACGCAATAATTCGAACTTGTTTGATCGCAACGGCTTATGTAAGCTGTCTGGACATGAGTCGAGTACGAATGATATAGGAATATTCGGGGTCAAGCAATGTTGAAGACCATTACAGCGATCATAGTCGCCTGCCTTAAGCTCCTATTCAGGAGCAAGCACGACCTAGCTCTTGAAAACCTGGCTCTCCGCCAGCAATTGGTCGTTCAGCAACGCAGCATAAAGAGGCCCAAGATCCAGAACGCTGATCGCATCTTCTGGGTTTGGCTATCGAGGATCTGGAGCGACTGGAAAACATCGCTGATTATCGTCAAACAGGATTGATTCTTGCGGAGGCTATGGTCAATACCAGTCAAGTTTCTGGCTTGGATAGTTGGTCAAAAGGAACTTGGTTTTTGTTAGCCTTGACAAGTAAAATGGCCGGAGATATGAATTTTTGTACCGGACGCGGCCTGGTTGACCGCGCAAGAGCGGCAAATCAGGAGTCTGTGTGCCAGTTTTTGGCACACATCCGGCACGCGCCCCAAAATTGTGTCACTCAAAAAAAAGAGGGGCGGCCACAAGTGGCTACCCCTAAACAACTTAACGATTGAGAGTGGTGAATATTCGGTATAGTGTTGAACCATGGTTATTTTTTGTCCTGGAGACCGAAGATTAGGCCTTCTTGTAGATTCTGAGGGCTCTGGACAAGGCTTAAACCCCCGAAGATGAGCCTAGTTCATGGCTCGAGAACAGAGCTTTGACTTGGTCGGGCAAGTCGTCACTGCGACGCGATTTTCTGTCCAAGTATCTGCCGGACGGTTCTCTAGCGTGTCCGGTGAGTTCACCTTTCTGGGAGAGTTCCGCAAAGGCTTGTGGCAGGGTGTCCAGGCTACCACAGATTAGCTTCACATAGGCCGGTGTCTTCAAATTGAAAACCACAAGAGCCTGGTCTCCGAGAGCATTCACTTCACGGTTGAGTTTCTTTTTACCGCTAATGCGTCGCAGGAAACGTTTGACACCACGAAAGAATCGTTCGGATATATTATTCGTCCGCTGCACCATGATATAACGCTGATCGGAGTCGCCAACCTCCAGGTAATGGCCAAAGAGTCCGTCCCAATATTTGTCCAAATGATGGACGATGATATCGATGCCTTTTCTTCTCGTAATGGATAGTTGCTTTTCTCCTTCGCGGCCGAGGTCTTGGTGCAAACGATGAACCTCTGATTCAGTTTGGCACGCTTGCTCGGGACTTGAAAAGCCAGCCGTTTCATTGAGGCCCTTCGCTGAGCCTTGCGCTGTTAAACGTAGCGCCTCTCGCAGACGGCTGAACAGTGCATTTGCCTCTTGAACGTGTTGGGTGGTTCGTGTCAGAGCCGTTGATTTCAGGAAGCAATCCAAGATGCCATGTAAGCGCATCAGATGCTTCTCGCCACGGGGCGTACGTCCTTTAAGATGCTCCAAGACATCGTTCTCGAGGATGTCCCTCGCTTTTCTGGCACGCAGAGTGAGACTCAAGTGGGGCAGATCAAACGGAAAACCTCGGCCGTATCCCTCTGCGGATGCCGATAAGATCCACTCGGTCATGCCAGCGGCAATGGCGGACGCTTTTAGGGATCGACCGTCTGTCTGCCAGAGTTCCGGTGTTTCCAGGTGTTGGCAGATCCAGCGTGCCTGAGCCTTCTGGTCCCCCAGAGCCTTATCAACCTTTTTGGAAAAGCAACGTAGCTTGGTACGGATCTTGCTTTGACGCAGGCGTTCACGCAAGCATCCGTAGGATTCGGTCAAGAGGTCCTTGCCGACGTCAGCTAGAAAGTGCCAATGACAATAGAAGAAAGGCAACCCGGGCCACTGCTCGAGGACGGCCTTGTGAATGGCACTCGAAAGATCTGCCATGGTGGCTACCGGACGACCGAACTTGTTATCAACCTGTTGGAGGACCTCGCGGATCGCAAGGGCGTTCTCAGAGGCTATCTTAGCACTCCAGAGGACTATCGGCTCCGGACCGATCAAACAGGCAAAGTGCACATGACCGCCCTCTTCACAGGTTCCATCCACGTGTAGGAGGTAGCCGCCTGTTGCCTTGAGCATCTGACTTAACCGGTCGATATGGTGCTCATGCAATGCGACCATCGTCTCTGCGAAGCGGACAATCAACGCCTGGATCGTTCCGTCAGGGACGTGCAGATCGTAGGTCTGCTCTAAGTACGCCTGGATTTCCCGACGCTGGCGACACTCCAGATACCGTAGCGTACCAATCTTTGCCAGGATATCGAATGCGTACATCTGTCGGGGCGCGACCAACTGAGCTAACTGTTGGGAACGAAGCACCCCATTCGCATGATCGTCGTGCTGCCACACACACTGATTCGGACAATAAAGCGTGACCTCTTGTGCTGCGATGCTTCCGTACTGCAAAGAAACGACGGTCCGAGGTTTTGCGGTCTTGTAGACCTTCAATCTCGCGCCACAGACCTGACAGGCCTCGCCATCTGGATGAAATCGAATCGTAGCGCCTTGTATGGAATGGAGCGCATGGTGAATCGCTTGGGTATTCTCTGCGGCCAGCATCTTCAACGCCGTCATCGCGGATAGCGCCCCTTTTTTCGCAAGTCATAGGTATCGATGATCATCTGCACGCTTTCTGCCCTGACATGCAGCCCTTTCGAGCCGAGAATCGTGGCAATACGACGAGCCGAAGAACGTGGCGCACGGACCAGTTCAACGAGAACAGCAATCGTCTCGGTATCACTGAGGGAGCGCCTATCATCGGTACCGCAATCGTCCTGGCGTCGCTGCAACTGTTGTCTCTGCACCTTAGGGTCGACAGAGACATAGAGCTGTGTCCGTCCCCAGGGAACACGGTGGACACGGCTTTTGACGAAGGCGTCGTGGAGTTGGTTCTGCACACGCACCCGTAAACGTTCGGACAATTCATGCGGTGTCATCCCCATCATGGAGTGATGAATCAACTGCGGTGTCGTCTCAAACAATGTTCCGTACCACGAGAATCCTACGTCGCGACAAAACCATACGCCATCATTGTCAAAGCGAGGGGTCTCTGCCAATGTCCAGTAGCGGGCATTGTGGCTGAAGCTCGTGTGGTAGCCCACGGCCTTGAGGTTTCGCCAGACCGTCATGTGGCAGCAGCTGGCCTTTTGACAGAGATCCTTGAGGCTGAGAATCTTGCTCCTTCTCAAGGCCCTCACGAGTGTCTTGGTAGTTCCCGAAAGCTCATCCATGGCTCACCTGTATACTAAGGATATAAAGGTCACTTTAAATCCTTAATATAACAACAATAAGCTCCAAAACAAGGCTTTAAGGCACTCTATGGGACCAAAATAGTAGGAAATGTGATAGTATGGCTCAAGAGGGGGATCTTAAGTTGAGGTAGGCCAATGGCTTAGAAAATATAACCGTTGTTCGACACTATACGTTTGCTAAACCGTCGTACGAGTTTAAGCTTGTACCGCGGGTTCGAATCCCGCCCTCTCCGTTTTTCGCCTGTAACTACGGTTTTTGCCCCAGCGCAGGCGTTTTTCCATCGTGACACCTTCACTTGCCGACATTCCCATCTGTCCAGAAGTGTTCAATTTTGCTACCGGTATTCCAGTTTTTTTTGTCCTTTGGGGTAAGTTTGGGGGTAAGTTTTCGTTTCCCACCAATGTCCCCATGGCGACCTGCCCAATTTTTGGACGAGGTACTGGAGGGCGTCAGAAGTTGCACCACAGTGACTCGGTCATCTTCCGCTTCCTACTGGCTCCGCTGACCTTGTTATCAATCTTCCGATCGTAACGAGTCCACCCGCTCAAGGTCTGGTCGTACTGTGCGTTTGGATATCCGGAGAGCATGACGCGTCCCTTGCACTGGTTGATCACCTCTAGCAAGGCGATGTGCTGAGACTCGTCCATTTCGTGCTTGTAGGCATCCGTGACCGCTCGTGTATCATGGAGGTACGTCGGATCGAGATAAAATAATGTTCGTTCGCCGTCCTGCTGCTGTATGACCTTCATGGCATCGTCGCACAACACAACCACGCGTTTGAATCGCTCATGGACATCTGCAAGTCCATCAACACAATTTAGCCATGCAGAGGCCTGCTCATTCATCTCTCGCCGAGTCCGCCTCCGAGAGAGTGTGGCAAAGGACTTGAAGCCGCCAACTCTTGAGTGTCGGCACCGTATGAAGAATGCCACAGCCGCTTGCACATCTAGCTCATGACGGGCCATCATACGGCTCTCTGCTTCCTCCCACTGAGGCTGGGCAAACGGCGTCGCTTCAGCGATCCGCTGGAACGGTCCAAATGACTCCTCATCCTGAAGTACTTTCCAGAAATTCATTAGCTCATGATTGAGATCGTTGACGACCTCACTAATCCCGCGCTCGTGAGACTCATCCCCCCATTGGTGCCGATCGTCAAAGGGGTCTTTGGCCAGCAGTACGGCCAGCCCACCACCAAAGGGCTCGACATAGTGCAGGTGCCGGGGAATGTAATCGATGATCCAGTCCGCTAAATATCGCTTGCCGCCATGCCATTTCAACGGGAGAGTCAGTTTACGCATAGTTCCTTCATTCTGGATAGTATACATCCTGTTATTGCGAAATCTGGTCGAGCAGAAGGAAGCGGGTCCTACGTTTGGGTCCCATGAGGCCGGGGGGTATGGGGGTAAAGGGGGGCGCCTCAGAGGAAAAGGACCCATTCGCCCAGCGGATCTTAAGACACGGTCTTCTCAATATCTGACGCTCGATCTTCCCGGAGTCGAAGTGGGGTTCGGACCATGTCACACAAGGCGTGATCGCCACGGTTGCTCGTGGCTTGGTACGGGGCGATGATCTGATCGATCAACTGCGTGTCAATTCTTCGTGGGGACCTTCTCATTCAACTCGGTGAACCAGTTAAAGACAACCTTAAGCGTGTTCAGGCCACTGTCTAAGGCGACAGAGGCATCGTCAAGGGCCGGCTTGGTCAGCCGGGGAAGATAGGGTCGTGACTTTTGTCGTGTTGTTAGGCTACGGGTCTTCATAGGATCGGTAGCCGGTAGTCTGTTGTCAGTCATCGGTGCTCGGTTCAAGTAAAAAGGGCCTGTGTCATTGGAGACACAGGCCCTGGGCTTATCGATGAGCTGTTGCTAGCGTTTGTTAAGGCCTCTCAAACGCCACCGTGCGACCCGCCAGGTAGGCCACTTCTGCGGCACTGAGGGCACGATTGTAGAGGCGCACCTCGTCGAGGGAACCGGGGAACCATCTCTGTGCACCTGAGTGGCGACGACCTATGGTAACATCAAAGCCGGCGGCCATCTCAAGCGGATTCGTCGCCCCAGTTGATGGCCTGTTATCGACCAGGCCATTAAGGTAAAGCGTCACGTCCGGATCATCGATGACGGCGTTTTCCTGTATTGTCACCGCAACGTGGACCCATTCATTGCCCGGTAAGGTCGTGTCACCTTGGACATTGCCGGAACTCTCACAGCGCAATCTATTCTGATCAATTCGGAATTCCACTCTGGTGACCCCGCCGGCAGTGCTGCCCCAGCCCACCATCGTGCCATTGCCGCTGGTCTTAATCCACGCAGTAATGCTGAAAGGATTGGGGCCCAGAATACCCTTATAGCCGGTGATCTCCACGTACTGGTCAACACCATCGAAAATGACCGCCTGGCCCATAGGGCCGGCTTCAAACGGCGGATTGATCCCGCCCATGGGGGCGCCGTGCAGGCCATTTCCGGAGACATCTTGATAGTCACCGTCAAAGGGCAGGTGGAGTACCAGCCCGCCACCAGGCTCTGTCGGTAGGATGAGATCGCGTTCACCCACCGGTGTCAGCGTGATATCGTCGACATAAACGACACCGGCGCCACCACCCTCAACGCCTAGGGTCAGGGACCGCACACTCGACAGGTCCACGCCGGCCAGATCGTCGAGGAGGATGACCCATTTGTTCCAAGCGCTCCGCATCAGACTAGCAGTGTCACCATCGTAGGCCACCTTGGTATCATTGATCTTGAGATAGAAGGTACCACCCGTATTGGTCCCACTGCCGTGGAAATAGAGCACCAGGCTCTTGACGCCGTGCGCGGTCCAATCCTGCGAGGTCTCAAAGGATCGCGTGGCCTCGGACTGGGCGGCAGCACTGTTGTCATAGTGGATGGGCAGTGATTGGCTGCCACCATGCACAATGCCTGTCTCCGGCGAAAAGTCAGCGCTGGTCGGATTCGCGCCCACGAGGGCCCCATTTTTG
>JADFMM010000179.1 GCA_022563885.1 Planctomycetota bacterium
GGTTGCCGCCACCTGGAACACAGGATACACTCACATGAGTGTCTTAGGTACTAAAAGTTGTTTCTATCGAATGGATGGCCAGAGAGACCATGAAATTACCCAATCTTGCCCAAGAAGGTACCTTGATCCTAGCGTTTTTCACCTTGTGCTGTTTGGGGGCGACTCACGAGAAAACGCTATCGGAAAACTCGGATTGGCGCAGACCTCACGATATGCTTTTAGTGGATGAGCAGGCCAGGCAGATCCATCGGGTCAATTTGAGATCAAAAGAGGCCAACTGGTCCCAAGGGTTCGGCGGGGAATTGATTCGCGATCTTCAGTTGATAGGGGATGACCGCGTTTTGGTCAGTATCCGGGAGGGATATGCGGAGCTGGATATCAAGACGGGGGCAGTCCTGAAACAGATAAGCGGCTTGGGGATGGTAGAAACGGCGCGGCGTACGGTTGATGGCCACACGTGGCTGGGCCTGTCGGGGCGAGCGGGTGAGGTGAGGGAGCTCGATGAGAACGATAGGGAGGTGCGATCCTTCAAGGTCAAAGGCGGCGCCTTCATCAAGGTCATGCGTCATTCCAGCAGGAATACGCTGTTTCTGGGAAACAAGACGGAAATTCTGGAAGTCGACTATTCTGGCAACGTGCTGATGCGTTGGCGGACCAGCGAGTCGGGACAGAGCGATGCGTATATGGCGACGAGACTACCGGATGGCAGGGTGCTGGTGGCCGGTGGCAAGGATAAGAGCTTCACGGTCTATGACAGTGCTGGGAAGTTGATCCAGAAGATCGGCGGGGTGGGTAGCGACCTCTATAACGTGACGGGCGGCTCATCCTGGGCGGGTTTTCAGCTACTTCCCAATGATGATGTGGTGCTTTCGATTTGGCAGGGGCATCGGGGTGACGGGCAGGGCGTCCAAGTGGTGCAGTTCGATCTGGAGGGAGAGATTCAGTGGTTGTGGAAGCATGATCCCCGGCTAATTCGGTCCTTGCACGGCGTGATCGTGCTGGATGGCCTGGATACCTCGAAACTGCACGATTCCTTGAACGGCTACTTGGCCCCGGTGGAGTAGTGCCTTTTAGCAGGGATTGTCTGCGTCCGGAGGCATTGCTCGTTATCCTTCTAAATCCGAAATACGAATATCGAAACAAGCACGAAATAGGAATGACCGAAATCCTAAACGGCGAGTTCTGTGCCCGTAAAAGAGATCATCGTTCCGCGTTTCTGTCATTCGATTATTATGATTTCGAATTTGTTTCGGATTTCGATATTCGGATTTAAAAATCCGGATCTGACTTCGGCCCGCGATTCGCTAGTCCGCTGGTGCTGAGCCCGCTCCACGAATCTCCCTGACGAAGGCCCGGATGTGGTCTGGGGTGGTGCCGCAGCAGCAGCCGATGATGTTGGCGCAGGCGTTGACCAGATCCTTTACTTCTGGGGCCATCATCTCGGGGGTTTCCGGAAGGCTGGTCTTGCCATCCTTGACGATGGGCATGCCGGCGTTGGCGTGGATGAGTACCGGTGTCTCTTGATCTACCTTGCGGATGGTGTCATTTTGGATGGCCTTTAAGATGGATCTCATGGGTCCTTTCTTGCCGGTCCCCTAGGCTTTTCTTGATAGCCCCGAAGGGCCGCGGATACCTCGAGGAAATGCTGGCCTTCTTGGTCAGTACCAGCAAATTGAAGAAGGCATCTTCGCACTCCAGCGGAGTCTCCATTTTTTGCGCAAGGTCGCTGAGGGAGTAGGGCATGACAGTTTCCAGGTCCAGTTGGAGGGTGGCGAAGGTGCTGCGGGCCTGTTCAATCTCGGGACCCACCTCGCTGCCTTTGGCGGTGACGAGTCTGCCGCCGATGCCGATGAATCCAACACACAACTCACAGACGACCTGCAGGCGGGCCACGGCCCGGGCCAGCACGGCGTCAAACCGTTCTCGAAATGCCTGTTGATGGGCCAATTCCTCGGCTCGTCCCTGCAGAGCGGTGACATTTGCTAATCCCAAGCGGCGAATCACCCGTTGTTGGAAGCCGATCTTCTTGCCCGTGGCATCGAGGCTAATGACTTCCCACTGCGGCCTGGCAATGGCAATCGCCAGCCCGGGAAGACCTGCGCCTGAGCCCACATCGATGAGTCGCGGTTTTTCCGAGCGGGCCATCACGGCGTCCAGCCAGGGCAGCGCTTCCAGGGAGTCTGCGAAATGGCGGAGGTAGATCTGCGCCGTGTCGACGATGCGGGTCAGATTGAAGGCGCGGTTCTCTTGCTGCAGGTATTCGGCGAAACGGCTGAACCGTTCACACTGCTGTGCGTCGAGTGTCTGGTATTGAAACATGCTGCTTATTTCAGATGCGGGCGTCACCGTGAGGACCGAAGGATAGACTGGTTATAGGCGTGAGTCAAGGGCCGGGCTTACATGGGGAGATATCAGTAATCGGCAATCGGTATCAGTCGATATTCTGTATTCGGTTATGGCAGGAGACCGATTACTTGGTTACGGACCCACAGGCCCACAGACCCACAGACCTACAGACCCCGCCCTTGACAAGGACCTCCAAACGGCTAGGCTGCTGGGTGAGTCGGGTGGTGATCGAACAGACTTTTGGATCGGCAAGAAATAAGTTAGACAAGATGGGATGCCATAGGGCATTCAAAAGTCCAAGTTGTTTCTTACCGGTCCCTTAGGTAGCCCGAGGTAAGCCGACGGTGGCAAACGGGACAAATAAGGCCGTGCGCCCTGCGCTGGTGATCTCTGAGCAGACGGTTACGAAGTTTCCAACCCTGCTCGGGCGACTGTTGGTGGGGTATGCAGACAAATCCATTGCGGTGGTCTTGGTGGTGCCTCCACAGATCGATGTCCAGCCCTTTCTGTGTGGGGTGGAAACGGTCATCTATCATCCCCCGGCCGACGTTCCCTTCGCAGAACGATTTGATCGTGTTCGGTTATTGAAAACCTTGAGAAAATGCAAGCCCACCGTCCTGCACTGTCTCTGTGAATCAAAGGCGTCTCTCGTCCGGCTCTGGGCCCGCCTCTTGGACCTCCCCTATGTGCTCAACGTCAACAGTCTGCAGCCGCGTTTTTCTGGTTTGTCCATTTCCGCGACTCGCTGTCGGAAGATTGTGTGCTTGACGGAGAGCATTGCCGAGACGGTGCGGGCCCAGGTCGCCGATGCGAGCGATCGGATTGCCGTCCTTGGGATAGGAACATTTCCAGAGCAGAGTTGTAGTTGCTTCGCCGAGCCCTTCTGTCTGCCGTTGCTGCTGCTGGCGGGCGACATCGACGAGATGGCGCCCCTGGAGCACCTCTTTGAGGCGATTCACGACCTGGTGCGCGACCGGTATGAGTTTGCAGTGGTCGTGATGGGCGAGGGCCGGGCTGAAAGCGAACTGCGCCAGGTACTGGCCGAGAGAAAGCTAAACCAGATCGTGACGATCGTCCCCGAGATACACCCCTGGCGCTCGGTGCTTGCGGCCGCGGACATCTTTCTTGAACCTCGGGCACTGAAGAGATTCAGCTCGTTCCTGCTGGAGGCTATGAGCGTTGGTGCCGCCGTGGCGGCCTGCCGGGGCGGCATAGATGACTTGATCATCGATAAGCAAACGGCGCTGGTGTTCGACTCGGATGATAGCCTGAGCATTCGAGCGGTGCTGCAGCGACTCTTGGATCGCCATGAGCTGGCCCGTCAACTGGCGCAGGGGGCGCAAAAACACCTCCGCCGCCATCATTCCGTGAGTCACATGATCGAGGGATATCTTCAGGTCTATCGGGAGGCCGGCGAACCCTCCGAGAGCGCGGCAGAGTTGAGTTAGCCGTCGGCAGAGAAACGAATCGCGGAACGATTGTCGTGTTGACCTCGCCGTCTGCAAATCTGGTTTGCGGGTAGATTTGCATGAATAACTGAGTTACAATGTCCGCATCTTGTCACCGGCTTACCTTACTGGCGGGGTAGTCGCCTGGTCCATGAGGTTTTGCTTGATCGCGGTTCCTTAGGGTGGGGAGAGAGGCTGGAGAGTCCGTTTGATCCGGAGAAGCAGTTCAGAGAATATCTTGGATTTGTGGCAGGAGCAGACGTCGTTGGCGGCGCATCGGGCCATGAGAGCACTCATCATCCAGCCAGGGGCCATAGGGGACTGCATCTTGACCTTGCCCTTGGCCCACTATCTTAAGGAATCTTTGGGGATCGGAAGTATCGACCTGCTGGCGCACGTCAGCTATGTGGACTTCTATCCCAATCGCACGGCGGTGGACTGTGTTCGTTCCTTGGAGACGGTGCCGCTTCACAAGCTCTTTGTTGCCTCGGGTGATTTTCAGTTGAAGGACAAGGATCCCCTGGCGCGGGCCTTTGTGGACTATGAATGGATCGTTTCATTCCTGGGAGCATCCAATCGCGATTTCGAAGCCAATCTGACTTTTACGGTCTACTCCAGTCACAGCGCGGATGTCTTAACGCTGCCCCTGGTGCCGCCGCCCGAGTGTCAATTGCATGTGGCGGACTACTACATAGAGACGTTCCTGGCCAAGTATGAGCGTGCCGAGGGTCGCGTGGCGCCAGTTGATCGGTCCGCGGTGTTGATCCGGCCCAGCGCCGCAGATAGGGCCAATGGGCAGCAGCTACTGGGTAAATTGGGGGTCTCCCTGTCCGAGCCCCTCTTGGTGATGCATCCCGGAAGTGGTGGGGCGTCAAAATGTTGGTGCGTTGAGAATTATTTGGCCATCGCGGAGCAAGCCGTTCGCCGGGGCGGGTCGGTGCTGTTTCTGTTGGGGCCCGCCGAGCTGGAACGGCTTGATCCAAGTGCGGTCCAGCGCATTGCGGCGACGGCTCCGATCCTACAGGAACACGCCCTCACCGAAGTGATGTGTGTCCTCGCATGCGCCCAGGCCTTTCTGGGCAACGACAGCGGGATCAGTCATATGGCCGGGGCCATGGGATTACGGACCGTGGTTATGTTCGGCGGGACGAATCCAGAGGTCTACTGCCCGATCGGGCCGGACGTCCGGGCCTTTTGCGGGGAGACCGAGGGCTTCACCCGCCAGGCTTCGCCGAAACTACAGGCAGATGTCTTGGGCGCGCTCTGTTTCTGATGGCCGCTCGGAAGACAGTGGTCAGTCGGTCAGTGGGTCGGTACAAGCAGCGATCAATGGTTGGTGGGGGTTAGATGCAGACTACAGGCTACCGGCTATGACCACCCAATATCCCTGGAAAAACGAGAGAAAGGGCAGTTCACGTCAGCGTCGTGAGAAACGATCCCCCTGGCCATTTCCCCTTGAAGCTCCCCGGGTACATTGGTAAAAACCTTCCATGGAAAATCGTGAGGCCTTGGGATTGATTGCCGCAGGCGGACGTTTGCCGTTTTTGGTCGCGGAAGGGGCGAAACGGGCCGGTCGTAGAGTCATCTGTGTCGGACTGGCTGGCTATGCCGATCCCGCACTCGGGGACATGGTAGATGTGTTTCGCGTGGTCAGACCGGCCCGCGTGGGCGGCTGGATGCGAATGTTGCGTAGACATGGGGTCACCAACGCCGTCATCGTGGGCAGCGTCGTGAAGTCGCGGATCCATATGCGCTGGCGACTGCTGCGACACCTGCCGGACTGGCGGGCTCTGCGTGTTCTCTGCTGGCGTGTCCGTGGTAAAAGCCGGAACACAGACATCATAATGGGCGCCCTCTCGGATGAATTGGCGACAGGAGGCATCATCGTGATCGACTCGACGAAGTACTGTCAAGAGCATCTTGCCACGGCCGGGGTGTTGACCCGCTGCCGGCCCAGCGCCCAGGCCCTTGCCGACATCGAGCGAGGATGGGACATTGCCAAGAAACTGGGCGAACTCGATATTGGCCAAGCGGTGGTGATTAAAGAAAAAGAGGTGATCGCCGTAGAGGCCATTGAGGGCACGGCCCAGATGTTGAAGCGGGCCGGCCAACTCTGCAGGGCAGGGGGATGGGTCTTGGTCAAGACGTCCAAACCCGAGCAGGACATGCGCTTCGATGTGCCCTGTATCGGGCCCGAGACAGTGAGAAGTCTCGCCGAGCACGGAGGCTGCTGTATCGTCGTGGAGGCGGACAAGACGATCATCATCGATAAACCGCAGACGATCGAATTGGCACAGGATCTGGGCATTGCCATCGTGGCCCGCTAGAATCTTTTTGAGCTGGTTCACAAAAGTGTGTATGTGGGTAGCAGTCCGTCTGACCTGTTTTTGTGCTCGCACTCGGCGAAGCGGTACTGGTACTCCTAATCGAGAAGGCCGAATAGCCGATCACGATGACGATTCCTACGTCGAGTCGTGTAACCCGGAATTGAACCGGGCTCAAAATCCACCTTTTTTCTGTGTCCTTTCGTCGGCCATGAAGTAAAATAGACACTTGGTCACATGCGACAAATACAGGACAAACGCCTGGCCGAGTTGTTGATGCAGCTCAAGTACACGCCACAGCAGAAGCGGTACCAGCAGCTCGAGGCCCTAGATGATCTGGTGGCAGCGATCGACCCAGAGAAGGAATATCCCTTTGAATTTGTCCACTTTCGTATCACCGGCTTTCATCTGAAGCGCGCCATCGAGCCCGATGGCATCTCCGGCCGCCAGTTGCTGGAGGACCTGCGGGTATTCATTTCCAAGCTGAGTACCCATGCGGCCCCCGAGACGGCGAGTCTCCCCGAGGCGGTCCTCACGATTGGGGCGCTGGCCAAGGATCTCGGTGTGTCCACGAAGACGATCGATCGGTGGCGAAAGCGAGGGCTGGTCGCGCGGAAGTTTGTCTTCCCCGACGGGGTCAAGCGCTTGGGCGTGCTGCAGTCCTCCATGGACCATTTTCGCGCGGCCCATCCTACCTGCGTCTGCCAGGCCGGAGAGTTCAGGCGCCTTTCGAACAGACAGATCGAGGAGATCGTCTTGCGGGCCAGGGCCTTTGCAGCTGAAAACCTGTCGCGTCATCAAGTCATTGGCCGAATCGCTGAGGAGACGGGACGGGCCCGCGAAACACTGCGTTACACCCTGATCAACTATGAGGCGGCCCATCCCGAGGATGCCATCTTCGACCGGCCCGCCGGCGTTGTGACACCATCTCAGGCGGCTAGGATTTACGAGGTCTTCAAGGCGGGTAAGCCTGTCGAAGAGTTGATGAAGCAGTTTGACCGCAGCCGCAGCTCCATCTATCGAATTATCAATCAGAGGCGGGCCGCCGCTCTGTTCGCACGGAAGATTCGTCTTGTGCCCAGTGAGGAGTTCCAGGACGAGCAGACCTGTCGGGCGATCCTGGCCGAGGGTATGGATCCGGACACGAAGAGGACCCGTCATGGCCTCGACTCCTACGAGATGATGGGAGAGCAGTTGTTGCCGGAATATCTTCAGGTTCTCAAAGAGGCGCCTGTCTTGAATGGCGAGACCGAGCTTAAGTTATTTCGCCGTTACAATTGCCTGAAATGGTTGGCGCTGAAAAACCGGTCCAAGATCAAGATGACTCAGGTGTCGAGCAGGTTGCTGAGCGAATCGGAAGCCTTCCTGGCAGAGGCCCAAGGGATCGAGCGCCGTATTGTTGAGGCCAACTTGCGACTGGTGGTCGGCATCGCGAGCCACCACGCGGCCAGCGGGGCCGGCTTTGCGGAACTGGTGAGCAAGGGGAATTACGCCCTGATTAAAGCAGTGCAGGAATACAATTACACCGTGGGATTTCGCTTTGGCAAACGCGCTTCGCTCAGTATTGCCAAGGAATATGCCCGGGTCTCGGGCAAGAGCAGGGAGTTGAGTCCCACCAAGGCTGCATCCATCGGCACGATTCAGCGACATCTGCGTGAGACCATCGACATCGCCGCCATTGAAAGAGCACGCCACAGTCTGACCCATGTCATTCGCAATGAATTGGACGCGCGGGAACAGCACATCATCCTGTACCACTTTGGGCTGGTCGGATCGGACGTTAAGAAGCAAACCAAGACCCTCAAGCAGATTGGTGAAGATCTGGATCTCAGTAAGGAACGCGTCCGTCAGATCGAACTCGTTGCCCTACAGAAGCTGCGCCAATGCCTGAGCAGCAAAGAGTTTGAGCTTCTGACCCATTGAATGGGGCAGCGGCTAGTGGCTAGTGGCGAGTGGCTGGAGAGAGACCCAAATCCCAGCACCAGCTCTAATCACTATCACTAGCCACTGCGTTTTTTCCCCTTGCAGAATCGGCAGCTAAATTTTATAATTCGTAATTTTACTTTAATTTGCCAGGCCGCACACGTTGGACTGGCAGCATAGGGACGCTAGTGTTTGACGCACTGACAGACAAGTTTAACTCGCTATTTCGCTCTCTCTCGGGGCGTGGTCGGATCACGGAGGCAAATATCTCCGATGCGATGCGAGAGGTGCGCAAGGCCCTGCTGGACGCCGATGTCAGCTACCAGGTCGCCGAGACCTTCTGCAAGGATGTGACCAAGGCCGCCATGGGGGCGGAGGTGATCAACAGCCTGCATCCCGGTCAGATGATGGTCAAGGTCGTCAGTGATGAATTGACCAAGCTCATGGGGCCGGTAGACTCCACGATCTACTACGTCTCGCCGGGACCCACCGTTATCCTATTGGCCGGATTGCAGGGCGGTGGCAAGACGACCACCGCCGGAAAGCTGGCCAAGTATATCCAGGCCCAGGGAAAACGCCCCCTGTTGGTCGCAGACGATCTCCAGCGTCCGGCGGCCGTTCAGCAATTGCAGGTATTGGGTGAACAAGTCGGCGTCGACGTCTATACGGAAGAGACCAAAGACCCCGTTCGGGTGGCCAAGGGGGCGCTGAAGCACGCTAAAAAGAACGGGCATGATGTCGTCATTCTGGATACGGCCGGTCGACTCCACATCGACGAAGAGATGATGGCCGAGATCGAACGGGTGGCCAAGGCCGTGACACCACATCAGATCTACCTCGTGTGTGACGCGATGATGGGTCAGGACGCGGTCAACTCTGCCAAGGCGTTCAATGAGCGACTGGAGCTGGATGGCATCATCTTGACGAAACTGGATGGCGACGCACGCGGTGGTGCGGCCCTGAGCGTCAAGGCGGTGACAGGCAAGCCCATCAAGTTCGTCGGGATGGGTGAGAAACTCGATAAACTGGAGGCGTTTCACCCCGACCGCATGGCGAGTCGCATCCTGGGCATGGGTGATGTCGTCACCCTGGTCGAAAAGGCCCAGGAGCATTTCGAGGCAGAGGAAGCCGAAAAACTGCAAAAGAAGATGGCCCAGGGCACCTTCGGTTTCGATGACTTTCTCAAGCAGATGAGTGCCGTCAAGAAGATGGGCGGCGTCAAGGACATGCTGAAGATGCTGCCGGGCATGGGGGCTCAGGTCGAGGATGTGGACTTTGATGGAAAAGAGATGCGTCAGATGGAGGCCATGGTATACTCCATGAGCTTGAAGGAGCGCAAGGATCCCGATCTGATCGACGCCTCGCGCCGCCGACGGATCGCGGCAGGCGCCGGGGTGCAGCCCAACGATGTGTCGGGTCTGGTCAAGACCTTTAAACGCAGTCGGGACATGATGAAGTCTCTGAGCGGTGGCAGATTCGGTGGCATCCGGGGCCTGCTCTCGGGTGGTTTTAACATAGACGCGATGTCCCAGGCCATGACCTCCGGCAAGAAGATCAAGCAGCGATCGAAACGAAAGAAGGTCGCCAGACGCAAGGTGGGCAGAAAACGGCGATAGGACCAAAAACAATTGATCAGTATCTGGACGAGGTCGCGCGATTCGCGGGCAACCACTACGGAAAGCTGATGCGGCAGTCCTTCCCGGACCGAGAGGGCATGAGCGAATTGGCGATGTTGGCTGTGCCGACCGTGGCAGAGCTTGAAGAACTCAAGCGTGCCGTGGCCATCATGACACCCCGCGAAAAGGACGCGGTCTCATCGCTGTCCGACACACAGGTGCAGCGGATTGCGGAAGACGCAAAATCCGACCCGGGCAATTTTGCGATCTTTGTGAATGGTTATATACTACACGGTAGGAACAAATGATGGAGTCACTTATGAAAGGAACAGCGTCATGTCGGTAAGGCTAAGGCTAACCCGAATGGGTCGTCGACACAGGCCCTTTTACAGAATCACTGCCACGGATAGCCGCATGGCCCGCGACGGCAGGGTTTTGGAGAAACTGGGCCATTTCGACCCGCTTGAAAAGGACGTGGCCAAGCAGGTCGTCCTCAACAAGGAACGGGCCGAATATTGGTTGAGTCACGGTGCCATTCCCTCTGACACCGTCGCCCAGATCTTGCAGAAGCATGGGATTCACAGCGAGCACGCAGCGAAGGCGGCGGTAAGACGGGCCAAGGCGGCGGCGATCGCTCAAAAGAAAGGCAAGCTCTTCAATAAGGCGCAGAGGATAGCCGCCCAGAAGAAGGCTGAAGAGGAGAAGGCGGCGGCGGCAGCAGCAACCACGGCTGCGGGCGCCGATGGATGAGAATCGACGTCCTGACCCTTTTCCCGGAGATGTTCACCTCGCCTCTGAGTGGATCGATTCTTGGGCGGGCTCAGGATCGTGGCATCGTCGAGGTGTGCCTAACCAACATTCGCGACTATGCCACGGACGATTACCGAAAGGTAGACGACAAGCCCTATGGGGGTGGGCCGGGGATGGTGATGATGCCGGGTCCGGTGTTCGATTGTTTCGAGCACGTTTGTGCTCAGTCATCGCAGACACCGCGGGTGTTGGTGCTGACCCCCCAGGGTAGACCCCTCACCCAGGCTTGTGTACGCGAATTAAGCCGAGAAGACCGGTTGGTTTTGTTGGCGGGTCGCTACGAAGGATTCGACGAGCGGATTCGCCAGGGCCTGGGGGCTGAGCAGCTTTCCATTGGTGATTATATCCTCAGTGGGGGTGAGTTGGCGGCGATGGTGCTCATTGATGCCGTGATTCGTCTGCTTCCTGGCGCCTTGGGTCACGCGGACTCGCCGCGCGACGAGTCGTTCGAGGACGGACTGTTGGAGTATCCACAGTACACGCGTCCGGAGGTATTTCGCGACATGCACGTGCCGGAGGTTCTGCTCAGCGGCGATCATGCCAAGATAGCCACTTGGCGTCGCGAGCAGGCGCGGGAACGGACCCGTCGCTGGCGGCCTGACCTCCTCAGGGAGGAGCAGTAATCAATTAGGATTGCCCTGACTCTGCCAGAAAGGGCCTTGTCCCGTGGGGAGGCAGGGGATATGATACATCGCTTTGTAGATTGGACCCAAATTTGACTTAAAACATGGCAATCCATGAGGAGTCGTTCACGTGAAAACAGAACTATTGGAAGCTGTCGCCGGCAAGTCTCTTAAGAAGGATATTCCGTACTTCGAAATCGGTGATACGGTCGATGTGCATTGTCGCATCCAGGAAGGGAACAAGGTGCGCACCCAGATTTTCTCGGGCACGGTGATATCGAGAAAGGGCCGTGGTATCAATGAAATGTTTACGGTTCGCCGAATTGTGAACAACGAGGGTGTTGAGCGTATTTTCCCGATTCATTCCCCCAATGTGCTGGATGTGGTCGCGACCCGAAGCGGCAAGGCTCGGCGGGCGAAACTATACTTTCTGCGTGACCGGTCAGGCAAGGCAACTCGGCTGCCGCAGCGACACAGCAAGCACACCATCGCCCGGTAGCGGTCGATCCCCCAGAGAGAGGGGGAGCGTTCCCGGAAATCTTAGAGTGCCTATCAAAATGAATCGTCGCTCCGAAAACGAGCGTTTTTGTGTCTGGCAAGGAAGGCGAAGCAGGCTATCTGAAGATAGTCGATGCAGCCTGACGTCGTCCAGACACAAAACAAGCCGTTTGAATGCAGAGTCATTTTGTTAGGTGCTCTTAAGACGCAAAGACTATGTTTTCACGAGGGAGAAAAGCGTCGAATCATACGGAATCGCTGGGGTCATGGGGAGAGGCCCAGGCGGAGCGATTCCTAAAAAAAGGAGGATTGAAGACCCTGGCCCGTAACGTCTCCTGCAGATCGGGCGAGATCGACCTGGTAATGGTGGACGCAGAGCGGGCCGTGGTCTTCGTTGAGGTCAAAACCCGGGCCTGCGAGACATTTGCCCCGACGGAAGAGGCCATCCACTATGGGAAACGGCAACGCATGATCCGAGCGGCTCGCTACTTCCTAGCGGCCCATCACATCGAGGACCGCCCCCTGAGATTTGATGCCGTCATCGTTCTGGGAACGCCCGAATCCGGGCACCCTCAGGTGAGACATTACGAGAACATTTTCACCCCTTAGGACGTGCATGACAATAAGTTACCGAATTATCCGCTCAGATTTAGGTTGGATTTGGTCGTGATCGATTGAGCGAAACCGGAGGCGTAGTGTGCCTACGTTGAGGATATC
>JADFMM010000441.1 GCA_022563885.1 Planctomycetota bacterium
GAACCGTAAAATCGGGCGCCCCATTGACTTCATCCACCCGCCAGAAATAGGATTGACCGAAATCCAGGCGTCCAACGTCCAAGCCGGTGGTGCCCAGGCCATCACCAACCTGGACTGAAGCATCGGCTGCATTGACGTCGTCGAAGGAATTACCGAAGTAGACGTTGTGAGTTGCAACAAATTGACCGGGGCTCCAGCTCAAGGCTTCGTCGCGGAAAACATCGACCGCCTCATCGTCCGGATTGGGATCCCCGGCGAGCGAAGGGTCAGAAACGTTTTTGAGATACCAGTTGTTGATCCACTCGCTGATCACTTCGCCGCGTAAATCCATCTCTGCATCGGCTATCTGGAAGAAAGTTCCCAAGCGACCACCCGTAACCCTATTGATGATAATAGCGGGATCAGCGCCGACGCCACCGTCTGAACGAAGAATCAGTTCGGGTTCCCAATCAGTGCCTTCAAGCTGATCGAGATGCCATGGGCGGGTAATCGGCCCACCCACGAGAGATGGTGTGATTTCCGCAGCTTCAGGCGTGACAACCATGGCTGCACCGAGATCCCACATAGTTACGCCGGGAATGTCCATCATGGTCTGCAAGCCACCTGTGGCATTTGTTCCGGCACCATTGACGACGTAAAACATGTAGTCCCCGGTGTTAATGATGCAATTGCCATCATCCAAGAACAATTCGGCCAAGGAATCATCCGCTTGACTGTTGCCTGGTGCGTAGATCGTGTCTGGAAACTGACCATTCATGATCAAGAGGTCAGAGGCACCATCACCCGTGTGCGCGACTACCCAGGCTGCCAGGGCATCTTCTGTAGCTGGCGTGAATGTTTGAACATCAACGGCCGTGACCATGTCGACAACCTCTTGCATCTCCCGGTCAGCGTTACCTTGTGCCCACCAGCCCGCCCGCGTTGAAATCGCTATATCAATAGCTATGGCCGTACTACTGAACAGAGTAGCGATAACGGCCAACATCAGAAGCTTCTTCATAACTCTTCTCCTAGCTTTAAACCATAGATTGAGAAAACTCGCTCCGGACGCGACCGGTTGGCCGGCCGCGTTGAAGCCACGATTAATCCTTGCGAAACAGAATGATCCTCCATCCAAAGACCTTGAGTAGGGTGTTGTTTTAGCCGATGCTAAAACAGATACCGGTCTCTCCTCGGTCGCAACTTAATGGCGACCCGTTCATAGGGACCACCGGGATGAAAGGGGTATGCGAATTGTAAAGGGGCTGAACAAACAATTGAACTCACGTCTTGACCACACCTCCTTCCAGGTGCACTTCGACCATATATCCGCTGACCTTAACCAAAAACGCCCCTTCGTTCCACCCTATTTGTCCACCAAAATTGCAGAATTTTTTGCTGGGACGCCTTAATAAGGCGATGGAAGCGAACCAGGAGCACTCGGCGATCAGAGATCTTCGCCGTCATCAAAAGACACCCTAGGTCGAGGAATTCGCGATTGAGAAGCGGCTGGAGACACTCTCAAGATTGGCCCCATAATTGGGAAGTAATCACTGGTTTCCAGCTGTTTTGAAGCGAAATTGTTGTATCCTTATGTTTTGTAGTTACTTAGAAGAAATAGTAACCTGTAACGATTTGAATTTGAAACCGGGAAATACCCCCTATCGGAGTCGTTACAGATCATGAACGAAGGAAAACTGATTTTTGCCCAGACCATGGAGTATGTGCCATGGCGACGTTTTGATACCTGTGTTAATCGGTATAAAGGTGACTACAAAGTCAAGACCTTTAAATGTGCCGATCTTTTTCGGGTTATGGCGTTTGGCCAATTGACGTACTGCGAAAGCTTGCGGGGCATTGTTGCGAGATTAAACGCATTCAAACCCAAACTCTACCACATGGGGATATGTTGCCCAATTACACGAAGCACTCTGGCACTTGCAAACAATACGCGTGACTGGCGTATCTTTTCAGACTTTGCCCATATATTGATTTCCATAGCAAAGCCTCTGTACGTCAATGAGGACATTGGCATTGATTTGGACAATACAGTTTACGCGCTCGATGCGTCAACAATTGACCTTTGCCTTTCATTGTTTCCATGGGCCTCCTTTCGAAAAACTAAAGCTGCTATCAAGTTACATACGATGATTGATCTCCGAGGCAACATTCCTGAATTTGTGCTTATAACGCACGGTAAGGTCCATGACGTGAATGCAATGGATTTCATTACATATCAGCCAGGCGCTTACTATGTCATGGACCGTGGTTACTTAGACTTTGCTCGGTTGTACACACTGAATCAATCTAAAGCCTATTTTGTGATTCGAGCCAAGAGCAATACGAAATACAAACGACAGTATTCTCGGCCCATCGATAAAACGACAGGCGTTCAATGTGACCAAATCGGTCATTTTGAAGGGCGCGACTCGTTGGCGCGCTATCCAGAATCTCTTCGACGCATTCGATATTATGACTCGAAATTAGAGAAGCGTTTTGTCTTTTTAACCAATCATATGGATTTGCCGGCTCACATCGTTGCTGATATTTACAAATCACGTTGGCAGATTGAATTGTTTTTCAAATGGATCAAACAACATCTTCGAGTGAAGGCATTTTATGGCGAAACATCGAATGCCGTAAAGTCTCAAATCTGGATCGCGATATGCACCTATGTATTGATTGCAATCATTCGGAAGCGATTGATGTTAAATGTGTCCCTCTACGAAATTCTACAGGTTTTAACAATCAGCCAATTCGAGAAAACCCCACTTATAAGCCTGTTTTCGTCGTTTGATTACAAAACCAGAACACCTGTAAAATTGTAACCAACTGACATTATTCGACTTATGACTGGACACTAGTGGTTTTGGGATGACTTCTAAACACGCAGCGACGAACAATGAGCTTCGCCGTCATCGAAAGACTACATGCGGGTCGGCAAGAAAGAAGGACGCATTTGATTCAGAATTCATGAAAAAGGGGCCTGTGTCATTCGAGACACAGGCCCATGGGTTATCGATGAGCTGTTGCGATTCTACTCAAAGCTGATGTGGAGCAGTGGTGCGTCACTGGCACTCCCATTAAACGACTCGGCTTCCCGGGTTCCCTCAGAGGGATTGGCCGGGTTGTCTCTGAACATCAGCACGATCCCCTCGCCCGACCAGCCGGGCTGATTGACGATCTCCTGGATAATACTGGAAATGTCAGGGCTACGCTCCTCGGGGCCCATGGCGTGCACGGTCAGCCATTGAGGAATGT
>JADFMM010000180.1 GCA_022563885.1 Planctomycetota bacterium
CGACGTGCGCGAGGCAGTCAATAAATCGCAGGAGGACGCAGAGAGAATCCCGACCAAAATACAACGTCTCATTAAGAAACCAAATCTGCCGCAGATTGTCACAGATTTGTTTCAAAAAGCTGCTATGAACGTCAAATCCAACCGAGTTTTGTGGTCATAGCTATCGTACTATCGTTTCAGTCATAAGGCCTTACTTCTTAAGCACTTTTGCGTTCTTCAGTGAGTTTCTTCCACGCGGATTACACTGTAAAACGCTTCTGGTTGGAGTGTTATGTCTTAGTGTTAAGTGACGCTGTGTGAGTCATGTTGTTCTTTCCTTGTGTGAGATTTACTGAAATGTCTTGACAGGGTTCTCGATATTAGTGAATTAGAATAGGTATATGTACAGTCTACGTCAAAAAGAAGATGAGTTAGGTGAGCATATTCGTGCTCTTCTGTTGCGTTGCGCAGAGGCGGTACATAGGGATTATCCTGATGCCAAGGTAATTCTGTATGGCTCGCAAGCCCGGGGTGAGGCTACGTCGGAGTCGGATTTGGACATACTGATACTTTCAGACTCTATCATCTCATCCAAGGAGAGACAAGGTATTCATGATAGGCTATACGAGATCTGCCTAGAGTGTGATATGGTCATTAGCGTCATCGTTAAAAACCTTCTCCAATGGGACCAGCCCATGTGGCAAGCAACATCGCTCTATCAAGCTGTCCAAAATGAAGGGATTCTGGTGGCGTGACCAAGGGACAGAAAGATTTGATGCGTTATCGAATCCAGAGAGCTTCTGAGACGCTTCAAGAGGCGCATCTGATGCTGGAAGGCGGGTATCTATATGGGGCAGCGAATAGAATCTATTAGGCCTGTTTTTATGCGACAATTGCATTGCTGTTGACGAAAGATCTATCCAGCCCCAAACACACCGGCGTGGTGTCCCTTTTAAATCGACATTTTGTGAAAGAAGGTGTCATACCTGTTGCTATGGGGAAGTTTATTCGAGAATGTTTGACAATCGTCTGGAAAGCGACTACGGCGATGTTGTCGATTTAGATGAGGATGACATAAAGGCGGATCTGGAAGAGGGTGAAGAATTCATCAAACAGATCAAAGTTCTGTTAGTTGCTTTGTGATTCCAGTGCTATTCGACACATAACGAATTACATGGATTGGGCTGAGCGACGCAAGGCCGACTTTAAAGCAGTAATCAGTAGTCGGTGGTCAGGAGTCAGTGATCGGGCATCGGGATCGGTGTGGGCCAAGGAGTGATTACTTGTGCTCTGATTACTGATTACTGATTGCTGCCGTGCGGGGATCCGTGATGCGGGTAGAGAAAAACCCGCTGTTCACGGCACCGCGGCAAGGTGCAACTGTCCTGGTGGTTCCCGTTTTGCGATTTACACAGAGTCGCTCGGGCTCATATAATGGGCGGGCTTGCTCCTTTTCCGGGAACTCGCATGTTTACAGGCAGGCTCTATTGAGCGGCCGCGCAAAAATAACTTCCCAATTATATGGGCAATCTTGACATTATCTTCGGCCGCTTCTGAATCACGAAAACAGCGGCTTCCTTGGGTTAAACCTAGCTGCGATAGCAGCATCAAAGGAATCCCGAGCCTTCCTCGACGTAGAATAGCTACGCCTATGGATTCGCTCAATCGGCGCGACCCAATCTTACGCCAATTTGCTCCCTCTAAATTGTGAATTTATTCCTGCGCGACCGCTGAGGCGTGGTTCCATGTCAAAGCTGAGAATACTTTTTCTGTGTACGGGAAATTCGTGCCGCAGCCAAATGGCCGAAGGATATGCGCGGGCGCTCAAGGGCGACTCCATTGAGGCCTATTCGGCCGGCATAGAAACACACGGCCTGAATCCTTACGCGGTGGCCTGTATGCGGGAAGATGGGGTCGACATATCCGGCCACCAGAGTACGATGGTATCCGACCTGGGGCCGATCCCCTTTGACTATGTGGTGACGGTTTGCGGCCAGGCTGACGAAAACTGCCCGGTTTTTCCCGGACAAACCCAGGTCGTTCATTATGGATTCGAGGATCCCGCCCAGCTCGCCGCCAATCTGGGTTCAGAGGAGGAGAAGCTGGACTGCCATCGTCGCGTACGAGACGAAATCAAGGCTTTTGTTCGGACCTTGCCACAGGCGCTTGCGGAGGGTAAATCTGTGGGGCTGTAGATACTCGCCCGCGAAGCGCATTCTGATGCTTTTCAGGGAACGACTGGTTCGTTCTCGACGTTTTGTTATTGAAGGCCTCGATACTATGGCGCCGATTGAGGATTTTGAAGCGATCGCGATGGGGCATTTGGCGGCCCTCCAGAGGGCCGCGGTGGCCATTTGCGGTCGCACTGGCGTGGCGGACGATATGGTCCAGACCACGCTGCTCAAGGCATACGAACGGTTTGATTCCTTTGAGGAAGGGACCAATTGTAAGGCCTGGTTGCTCTGCATTCTGCGGAACTCATGGGTGGATTACCTGCGAGTCCAGCAGAGGCGGTCGGTCAAACAGGTCCCCTTGGAAGAAGAACTCGTGGCGGATCGGACTGCCGAAGAGACCGTGTGGTCCAACGCTCAGGACATGCTGGATAATTTCTCTGATGAGCACGTGATTAGAGCCCTGCAGAGGTTGCCCGAGGAGCAACGGCTGACGTTGTTCCTCGTGGATGTCGAGCAGATGACCCATGAAGAGGTTGCCGAAATTATGGGAGTTGCGGTGGGTACGATCAAGAGCCGCACCAGTCGGGCACGTGGGGCGCTGAAAGTGAGTTTAGCCGACTACGCCCAGGAAATGAATTTCAGGGGACATGATCGATGAGTCACCTAACCGACGAAGAATTCGAAGATCTGCTGCAAGGACAGGAGAGCGGGCGGGACCATCTCGACCGCTGCCGACGGTGCCAAGATCGTTTGGCTGAGAAGCGGGCCTTGGCGATGCGTCTGCGAGACGCGTTTGCCGCCGTCACTCCGGAGGCAGACCTGTCCCAGCGGATTCGATCAGGCATAGGGCTCGGCACCGACAGAGGTCAGTCTGCCAAACCCGGTCCCGACGTCGCGAAACTCCCGCGACATCAACGCCGCGTCTGGACGAAGGGACTCTCTGCGGTGGCGGCCGTTTTGCTGGTTGCCATTGTTTTGGCGCTCTCCTGGCCGCCTTCGGCGGCTCAAGCCACTCAGTCGACCCTGGCCGACATCCACGCGCTTAACCTATTGGTCGGGGAACATGAGTTCTGGGAGGACACGGACCCTGAAAAGCTGACGGCTCTCTACGGAGAGGTTCTGGGCGTTAATCCCTACCTCCCACCGGTCACCGAGACGCTCAAGCTCTGCAGTTGCTGTGTCAAGCGCTCCATCACCGAGCACGTGGTGGGCAGTTATGTGGTCGGCACGGCCGAGGGTGTGATGACCGTCGCCATCGTGCGACCCTCGCCCGAATCGCTCGGCAAGGGCAGAGCCGGGCCGGGAGGCCGTATCTACTACGAGGCTCAGCAGGGCGAGTGCAGGATGGTGGCCGTCCGTATTGGCGATTACACTTACTCCGCGGTCGGTCAGGTGGATCACAGCCATCTGCGCGCCCTCCTCGCACAATTGGGTGACTCAGGAGGTATTGGCCTCGCTGAGAATCGGCCGACAATGTCGAGCAAAATTCCACTTCACTGACACTGAACCGGGGGAACGAGCCCGCGTAGGCGCTGCGCTTCTGTTTTAAGTGTTATGTTTTATGTGTTAGGTGCCCCGCACAACAATAACTTAGCGCTTCTCCATCTCATCTTCAGCCCGCCTTTCGTCGTTCCTCAAGCGCGAATGCCAAATCCCTTGGTTTCGCTCTGGACAGGCTCCGACCAGCTACGCCTCCGGTCTCGCTCAACCGATCACGACCCAATCTAACCTAAGGGACCGGCAAGAAATAACTTGGACTTTTGAATGCCCAATTGCACCCCATCTTTGATCGCTTCTCAATCGCGAGATCCGCGACGTAGAACAGCTACGCCTGTGGTTTCGCTCAATCGGGCGCGACCCAATATGGGGCACACTTGGACCCCAAATTGTCCAACTTATTTATTGCCGATCCCATATCATGCAGAGCCTGCCCGCGGGCGTGTCCGGCCTGATGGTGACCGCCATCTTCGCGGCGGCCATGTCCAGCGTGGATTCGGGTATCAACTCCATCTCCACGGTGATCGTCAACGACCTGGTTAAACCGATGCGGCGGAGCCCGGGCACGGACCGAGGGGCCTTGGTCTTGGCGCGCTGCTTGACGGTGTTGCTGGGGGCGGTCGCGACGCTGGCCGCACTCGGCGCTGCGTCGATCGGAAACATTGTCAAGATGTGGATGAATGTCATGGGTTTCTTTGCCGCCCCCATTTTGAGTCTCTTTGTATTGGGATTGCTGACGCGGCGGGCCAGTTTCCGGGGCTGGCTGCTAGGCTTGGTGTGCGGTATGGGCCTGACGGTCTTCTTGAAGTTCTATTTCGGTGAGCAGCTGATGCCCATTTGGCTCATCCCCAGTTCCTTCATGGTCTGTTCGATCATAGGCTATGGGGCCAGTGTGCTCATCCCCGGTTCTGGGAGGATCGATGCTGGGGCAAGTGATCAGTGAACAGTAATCAGTAATCAGTGAACAGTAATCAGTAATCAGTAATCAGTAATCAGTAATCAGTAATCAGTAATCAGTAATCAGTAATTAGTAATTAGTGAACAGTAGTCCGTTGTCAACAGTCGGCAATCTGTAAACAGTGATCAATTAGCCGGGCTTTGGCCCAAACCGATCACTGATTACTGACCACTGATGACTGTTTTTCGGATATCCGTGGAAAGGAAGGACAAGAGCTGTTCATGTCGGGGTAAATAGGCTGAGCTCGCCGTGGGCCATGAGTCTGTTTGTAGGGGGAATAACCCAGGTCTTCTTGACCTGGCAAGACGGATTCGCTACCATTGATCAAGGAGTAAAGGCGACTTAGGAACCGGCAAGAAAATAGCGGCTTCCGTGGTACAATCCTGGCTGCGATAGCAGCATTACTTGAAGAGCCACGAAATAGCTTGGACTTTTGAATGCCCAATTGTGCCTCATCCTTGATCGCTTCTCAATCGCGACATCCGCGAAGTAGAACAGCTACGCCTGTGGTATCGCTCAATCGGGCGCGACCCAATATGGGGCCACTTGAACTCCAAAATGTCCGACTCATTTATTGCCGATCTCTTATCAATGATTGCTCCGGCAGAGACCTATAGCAGCGAGAATTCTATCAGGAGGAACCTACGATGGAACGTACCCGAGTCCTAGCCATCATTCTGTCCATAACGGGCCTGCTCGGATGCACGACGTTGGCTCGTGATGCGCTGTGGCAGCAAGTGGAGGAGGCCATCGGCAAGGGTCTCCCTCAGACGGCGATCGCTGTCCTTGCTGAGATAATTCCTGCCGCCTTGGAGGCCGATGCCCACGCCGAGGCCATTCGGGCGATTGCGCACAAGATCGTCCTGGAAGGCCAAATCCAAGGGGGACATGCGGAAGAAAAAATTGTCCGCCTGCAGGCCGAGATCGAGCAGGCTCCGGAGGCGATGAAGCCGGTGATGGAGTCCATTCTGGCCCATTGGTTCTGGCAGTACTTTCAGCAGAATCGTTATCGCTTCCTGGCGCGAACCCAGACCGCCGAGCCCCCGGGCGAAGACTTTACCACCTGGGACCTGGCCCGCATCCTGACGGAGATCGATAGTCACTTCACGGTGGCATTGGCGGCGGACGCAGCGCTGAAGGCCATCCCGATCGTCGAGTATGACGATCTTCTCGAAGGCGGCACGATGCCCGACAGTTTTCGGCCCACGCTCTGGGATTTTGTGGCCTACGATGCCCTCTCTTTCTACACGGCCGGTGAGCAGGGGGCTACCCAGCCACAGGACAGTTTCGAGATCGGGGCGGAGGGTCCCATCTTTGCCCCGGTACGGGAGTTTCTTGCCTGGCGGCCACAGACCTCCGACGCGGACTCCGCCAAGCTCAAGGCCGTCGGCCTCTATCAGGCATTGCTTAGCGCTCATGAGGATGACGTGGACCCCAATGCCTTCGCGGATGCCGACCTGCAACGCCTGGCCTTTGGCAATAACATGGCCGTGGGGCCGGAAAAGTCCGCCCGGTACCGGGTCGCCCTGGAGCGTTTCGTAGGACGCTGGTCGGTCCATCCGATCGCTGCCCGCGCCCTCTACCAGTGGGCTCGCGTGGTCCAGGGAGAGGGAGATTTCGTTGCGGCCCACGCCTTGGCCGGCCGTGGTCGTGACGGCTATCCTAAGAGCATCGGGGCGGCTCAGTGTCACAACCTGATCCTGGAGATCGAGGCCCAGTCGGCGAGCGTCACCACGGAGCGGGTGTGGAACGATCCTCTACCCGAAATTCACCTGACCTATCGCAATGTGGATGCCGTTTATTTTCGGGCTGTGCCTTACGACTTCCTGGCCAAGGGCCGAAGCACCAGCGATTCCCTCTCGTTGCAGGAAGAACGGGCGTTGTTGTCCCGGACGCCGGTTCTGGAATGGGAAACTGTCTTACCTGAAACATCGGACTATCAACAGCGCACGGAGATCTTGCCCGCGCCGGAAGGTCTGAAGCGGGGGGGCTATTACCTCATAGCCAGTCACGATTCGGCCTTCCGCAACGACCACAGTAACCGAGTGAGCACCGTGCCAATTTGGGTCAGTGACTTGGCCCTGGTGATGCGACGTCACACCTACTATGGGGTGGTCGAGGGATTCGTGCTCGAGGCTCGTGCGGGCGCGCCTCTGCAGGGCCGTCGCGTGACACGTTGGCTCCGAGACAATCAGACGAATCGTTTCACTCCGGACGCACGGACCGAAACCGACGCCAACGGCATGT
Source organism: Planctomycetota bacterium (assembly GCA_022563885.1). Classification (GTDB taxonomy): domain Bacteria; phylum Planctomycetota; class Phycisphaerae; order Sedimentisphaerales; family Anaerobacaceae; genus JAIPFM01. The sequence goes on from JADFMM010000180.1 coordinate 6,856, forward strand.
TTTCCTTCAGCTTTGCGGATGAGCAGCGCTATCTGCGCTACTTCCTTGTTGCAGAAGATGAGGGCGATGTGCTTGCCGGCGAAGAGAAATACCACTATGGATCCGGATCTCCGAGCACCTCAGCCACCGAACGCGCCGTGTTCTTCACGGATCGGTCCATCTATCGTCCGGGACAGACCATCCGCTACAAGGGGATCTGCATTCGTAGCGATCCCGCCCGGGACACCTACCAGACGCTGACTCGCAAGGGCCTGACGGTGATTTTCCTGGACACCAACGGTCAGGAGATCGCCCGCCGGCTGCATCGTAGCAATGACTATGGATCGTTCAGCGGCAGTTTTACCGCGCCGCGTGACCGCCTGTTGGGAAGAATGACGCTTCGTACCGAGAATGGTCCGAGTGGCTATGTCCAGGTCAACGTCGAAGAGTACAAGCGTCCCACCTTCCAGGTGACATTGAACGCGCCCGAGCAGGCGCCCAAGCTCACCGAAGAGGTCACGGTCTCCGGCAAGGCCACGGCTTACACGGGGGCGGCCATTGGCGGGGCCCAGGTGAGTTGGCGGGTGGAACGATCGGTGCAGTTTCCCCCCTGGTGCTGGTGGTGCCGATGGTTCTATCCCAGTACCGAGATCGTCTCGATCGCACACGGCACGACGACCAGCGCCGCAGACGGCTCCTTCCACATCGCCTTCGTGGCGAAGCCGGACCTGGCCCAGTTGGAGGAGAATGAACCCACCTTCCGTTACCAGGTGCATGCCGATGTCACGGACATCAGCGGAGAGACCCGTTCCGGCGACCGATCGGTACGCGTCGGCTACACGGCGCTGCAGGCAGACGTCGCGGCCGATGCCTGGCAAACGCCCGATCGCCCGGTGCTCTTGACTATTCTGACGCAATCCCTCGATGGTGAGGCGGAGCCTGCCGCGGGGGATCTCTCCATCTATGCCTTAGAGCAGCCGGAGAGGCCGGCTCGTGCCGCACTTCAGACAAATCCGAGGCGACGGATCGGGGCGGGTGAGCCCGAAATGGATCCCGCCAATCCTGACACTTGGCCCCTGGCCGAGCGGGTGAGTCGGCAGGCCTTCGCCACCGATGCCCTGGGCCTGGCCGAATTGGCGGCGTCTCTCGGAGCCGGCGTCTATCGGGCGATTCTGGAGACACAGGATCGCTTCGGAAAACCGGTCACTGCCCGTCATACCTTCCAGGTTGTGGACCCGACTGCCCGTCACTTGGCCGTCTCCGTGGCGAACCACTTTGCCGCCCCCACCTGGTCTGTGCAACCGGGTGACACCTTCGAGGCCCTCTGGGGGACGGGCTATGATAGGGGCCGGGCCTTCGTTGAGCTGGAACTACGAGGTGAACTCCTGAGGGCCTGGTGGACCGAACCGACACGCACGCAGGAGCGCATCGAGCAGGAGGTCACTGAGGACATGCGGGGCGGCTTTACCCTGCGGGTGACCTATGTGCGGGAAAACCGACTCTACTTGAATGAGCGGATCGTGGACGTCCCCTGGAGCAATAAGGAACTCTCCATCCGCTGGGAGCGCTTTCGCTCCGCCCTGGAGCCGGGCCAGCAGGAGCGCTGGACCGCCGTCATCAGCGGCCCCGACGCCAATAAGGCCGTCGCTGAGATGGTCGCCGGTCTCTATGACGCGTCCCTTGATCAGTTTTTGCCCCATGAGTGGATTCAGGCCTTCTCCGGCTTTCGGCAGGAGCGGCAACGCCTGAGCAGCCTGTTCGAGAACAGGGCCCTCGCCTTTCGCCAGACGCGAGATTCCGGTTGGACTAGCGGGATCTCTGGCGTGGTCATTAGCTACCGCCAGTATCCGCCAGAATTGATTTATCACTTCCAGACTTTCCTTGCGCGCTCTCTAGGCAGGGGTAGGGCCGGCCCCGAGAGCGATACCTTCGCCGAAATGGCGCCGGCTCCCGCCGCCGCGGCATCTACCCCGGAAGAGCCCAGCGGTCCTGATTTGGACCAGGTCCCGGTCCGCACCAATTTCGACGAGACGGCCTTCTTCTTTCCCCACCTGAGCTCGGATGCTCAGGGGGTGGTGCGCATGGAGTTCACCATGCCGGAGGCCCTGACCCAGTGGCGTTTCATGGGCTTTGCCCACGACAACGACATGCGGAGCGGATTTCTCATGGACACGGCTGTCACGGCCAAGGAGCTGATGGTGCAGGCCAATCCGCCTCGGTTCGTGCGGGAAGGGGACGAGATCGAGTTCACCGTAAAAGTGACCAACCAGTCGGCGGCCCGTCAGACGGGCATGGTTCGCCTGACCCTGGCGGACGCCCGCACCCAGGCCTCGCGGGACCAATCTCTAGGCAACCTGTCACCCGAGCAACCCTTCGACGTTCCCAGCAAGGAGTCACGCAGTTACTCTTGGCGCTTGACCATTCCGGACGGGGCAGAGATGCTGACCTATCGCGCCGTCGGCGCCACCGACCGGCTCAGCGATGGGGAGGAGGCCTTCCTGCCGGTCCTGAGTCGGCGGATCCTGGTACAGGAGTCCCTGCCCCTGCCCATCCGCGGTCCGCAGACCAAGGAATTCGAATTCACCAAGCTCCTGGAGTCCGGTCAGTCTACGAGCCTGATCCATCAGAGCCTGACGGTCCAGATGGTGTCACAACCCGCCTGGTATGCGGTCCTGGCCCTGCCCTATCTGATGGAGTATCCCCACGAGTGCAGCGAACAGATCTTCAACCGGCTCTACGCGAATGCCCTGGCCGCCTATATCGCCAATGCCGATCCCCGCATCCGCAGCATCTTCGATCAATGGCGGGGGACGCCGACCTTGGACAGTCCTCTCGAGCAAAACGAAGATCTCAAATCGGTCGCGCTGGAGGAGACCCCCTGGGTGCGGCAGGCCATCTCGGAATCACAGGCCCGTCGCAATGTGGGGATCCTCTTCGACAAGAATCGACTCCGCGACGAGATGTCCCTGACACACTTCAAGCTCCAACAGCGACAGTTGAGCAGCGGTCTCTGGTCCTGGTTCCCCGGGGGCCGTGGCAGTGAGTACATCACGCTCTACATCACCACCGGCTTCGGCCGCCTCCGCCACCTGGGGCTGCGCGACTTGGACGTCGGCCCCGCGCTCAAGTCCTTGGACGCCCTGGACCAATGGATGCACCGCCGGTATCTCGACATCCGCGGGGACAACAACCTAGATGACAACCATCTGAGTTCGCTGGTGGCCTTCTACCTCTACGGCCGTAGCTTCTTCATCGACGACCAGGCCGTCGGCCCTGCCTATCAGGAGGCCTGGGCCTACTGGATCAGTCAGGCCCAGCGCTACGGGCTCCAACTTCGTTGGCGTCAATCGCAGGCCCACGTGGCCATCGCCCTCAAACGGCTCGGCAACCTGACGACGCCCCAGGCAATCGTCGCCTCCTTGCGGGAGCGCAGCGTTCGGGATGAGGAGCTGGGCATGTTCTGGCGCGATCTCGAACGGAGTTGGTGGTGGTATCGGGCGCCCATCGAGACCCAGGCCATGATGATCGAGGTCTTCGACGAGGTCGCCGGCGATGCCGAGGCGGTGGAGGACTGCAAGGTCTGGCTGCTCAAACAGAAGCAGACCCAGGCGTGGAAGACCACCAAGGCCACTGCCGATGCCGTCTATGGCCTCTTGCTGCGGGGCGCCAATCTACTCAGTTCAACGGCCCTGGTCGAAGTGGCCCTGGGCGGTGAATGGATCGAGCCGCAGCAGGTCGAAGCGGGCACCGGGTTCTATCAGGAGCGCTTCGTACGTCAGGAGATCCAGCCGGCCATGGGCCGGATCACGGTGCGCAAGATCGACGCGGGCGTCAGTTGGGGCAGTGTCCACTGGCAATACCTGGAAGACCTCAGCAAGGTCACGCCCTATGAGGGCACACCCCTGCAACTCAAGAAGACCCTCTATGTCAAGGAGAACACGACCCAAGGCCAGGTCTTGCAGCCGATCACCGGCCCACTTGCCGTCGGAGACGAACTGGTGGTCCGCATCGAACTGCGAGTCGACCGTGACATGGAGTACATCCACATGAAGGATCAGCGGGGCAGCGGCACCGAGCCAGTCAACGTGCTCAGTCGCTACCGCTACCAAGACGGCCTGGGTTACTATGAGAGCACACGAGACACGGCCACGCACTTCTTCATGGGCTATCTGCCCAAGGGCGTCTATGTCTTCGAGTATAGCACCCGCATCCAACACCGGGGCCGCTACCAAAGCGGCATCACCACCATCCAGAGCATGTATGCCCCCGAGTTCAACAGTCACTCGGAGAGCGTAGAATTGGAGGTGCGTTAGGGCTGGTTTCACAGAAAGATGCGGAGCAACTCTGCACACCGTTCCGCGTTACGATGCGTCGGCATTGAGACGGTGAACCTGATTTCAGCCTTTGTCGCGCTGGCTCTATAAGCCGAAATGGAGTTTGAGACCGTAGTGGCTCTGGTATCCTCGCCCGCTGTGAACCTCATCGACCATCGTCAGATCACCTGCGATCACCCTGACCTGGGCGCCCACCCCGAAGCGATTGGACTTGACGCCTTTGAGGCTAACCCGCAGCCAATTTCCGCAATCGGCTGTGTCGTTTCGCAGTAGGCCGTCGCGCAGGTCCATTTGACCCGTAATCTTCATATTGGCGCCATCTGATACATTCAGTTCGATCGCGCCTGCCTGCGTGTCGCTGTCGATAAACAAGTTCCAGCCTTCCAAAGTCTGCTTGGAGAAGATGCTCCTGTTGACCGCCGCACCCGGGTCCATCTTGATCAAGGCCATAACGGTGAAGTCGCTCGTCCCAGGATTGACCACGCTGGCATTCCCCAGACTCACCGCGCCGTTGGAACCGTCGAACAGAAGGGCGCTGGCCGACGTCCCATCCGGTCCCACCACGAACGCCGGATTGTCCATGATCGTGCCGTCATTGCCTGCCGCTGCCGCTGCCGCTCTGGTCCAGTTCCTCCCCATTGACCTTCCAGTGACCCACCAGCGCCGTGTCTACGGTGCCGCTGCCCTGGATTGAGAAGGTGTAGGGATTCTCGTCGGCATCATCGTTGGCGATGCTGACCGTGGCCGTCCGCAACCCGGTGGCGCTGGGGTCAAACGTGACGACGAAGGTGGTGGTTCCGCCGCCACTGGTTACCGGTGTGCCGGGTACGGAGGTCACCGTGAAGTCCGCGGCGTGCGCTCCCCCAATCACCACCGGCGGTGTGCCGGTCAGATTCAGAGCGGCCGTTCCCGAGTTGGTGATGGTGAAGCTGTTGGGGTTGCTGCCGCTCGCCACGGGCACGTTGCCAAAGTCGGTGTCGTCGGTCGCCGAGGGAGTCGCGTCCCCGTCGCTGATCGAGACCCCCAGACCCGAGACATCTATCTCGGGGGCGGGGACGGTCGTGAACTCCACGTGCAACAGCGGCGCGGCACTCGCCACGCCGTCAAACGATTC
>JADFMM010000442.1 GCA_022563885.1 Planctomycetota bacterium
CAATGCGCCGCCCGTATTATTCGAGCTGCCCTGGAAGAAGAGCACCAGGGCCGCAACACCATGCCTGGTCCAATCCATTGGGGCGTCGAAGGTACGCGTCGCCTCGGACTGAGCGGCAGCGCCATTGTCATAGTCCATGGGCAAGGATTGATTGCCGCCATGGACGATGTCGGTCTCCGGGACACCTGCTACGCCACCCACCAGGGAACCATTGGCTGGATCCTCAAAACCATCGACCCAGGTGGCCCAGATCTCGAGGAATTCCGCGTCTTTATAGCTCTCCATATCGTCGATGGGGATGGTATCCGCCGTCGTAAAGCTCCAGACAGTGCCTTCCCAGGTGCTGGGGTCCTTGGCCTCATTGACCTCATCGACACGCCAGTGGTAGGTCTGACTCAGTTTCAGGTCCAATGCCAGGGTATCCAGGCTATTTTCGTTAACCGTACCCGCGGAGGATAGGTTTTCGGGGTCCGACCCGATGAGAACCTCGTGGCGATCGGCCTCACGGCCATTCCTACCCCAAGATAGAGAAGTATCAGGTGCCACGTTCGTTGCACCGGAGTCAGGATTTGGCCTGGTGGCAAACGTTGGTATGAACAAGAACCGTACCTCGCTCAGGCTGACTTGCGGTGCGATGCCCTGTACACTGTTGACGGTGATGCGGACATGCTGGGCCACGGCACCACCGAAATCGATCATGTTATTGGCGGCATACCCGGCGAGCCCGGGGGCCTGAGCCAAGGGCCCGACACCGTCCAGAATGGTCCAGTTCGCGCCATCTAAAGAGTGTTCGATGACCACATCTTTGGCGCCGAATCCCACGAAGGCCTCGATGAGCTGATTCGAGTTCCAGATCCAAAGCTCGTGCAGCCGGTAGGCCCGGTCGAATGCGTACTCGATGGTGGCCGGGACCCCAGCGCTGATCCACATGTCGGATGCGGAAACCCCATGGACATCGTCCACCAGGCCAGATCCGTTGATGGTCTGCTCTGGCCCGGAAGCGCCGAATGAGCTGGAGGCCGTGACGGTGAGGTCGGTCACGGGGTAGGCCATGGGCTCCGTCGTGAAACTCCAGGTCTCACCCCCAATAACGGTAAAATCAGGGGCGCCGTTCACTTCATCCACCCGCCAGTAATAGGATTGATCCAAGTCGAGGCGACCGGGATCCAAGGCAGGATCTGTCAATCCTTCCGCTACCAAGACCCCCTTGGGATCGGCCGTGGTGGCATCATTAACGTCGGCAAAAAGGGTGCCAAAGTACACGTTATGGGTGTTCGCAAATTCTCCCGCCGTCCAACGAAGTGATTCATCGCGGGAGACGTCCACTGCTTCGTCCTCTGGAATTGGGTTGCCGGCAGCGCCGGCATCACCCAGTCCATCCATAATCGAAAGGATTTCAGCCTCTGTCAGAGCGCTGTGATAGACCTGAACGTCATCGATCATGCCATTAAACCACTGATTGTTGTTCCACTGGCCAATGCGCGTATCCCCTTGAGTCCCGAGATAGGGCGATCTACTAAGTTCGACCGCCTGTAGACCGTTGATGTAGATTCTTGAAGTCGTGCTGTCAAAATCGTACACAAAGGCGATATGGGTCCAGGTGTCCGCTTCAAGGACCCCAGGGGCATCCACATCGTTCGAATAGAATCCCATGCGTACCTGACCCGAGTTGTAAACTCGGTAGTGCACGCTCTGATTCGTGGAGCTGTTCTGATGTTGTGCGAAGACGACCATTTGATCTCCACCCGTACGCGGCGAATTCACCCACATGGCCACGGTATGACTGCGACTGTCGAAGGGGATATAAGGGGCTCTTACGTAGGCGTCGGCGCCGTTGAACTGCAATGCGCTGCCAAGTTGCCCCTCCACCCACTCGGCTCCGCCTTCGAGCGCCGCATCGTTGCCATTGCCGCTGGCATCAAAAGCGGTGGTTCCTTCACCCTCGTCGAAGGGCCAATAGGCCACCAAGCCATCGGGCACCCCGGCCAGTGCGGCCTGCGAGAGCATTAAGCTGATAGAAAAGAGAATGACCAAGTTGCGTTTCATGACAGTTTCCTCCAATTTCAGTTCTTACGTTATCCTGGCAAACGGTTCACGCGATTTGTCTTCTCGGCCGTCCCTGCCAAGCCTTGAGGACGGTCGAGCATTGTCACATAGACGTACACTGCTGGCTTGGCTGTTCGGGTCCATATCGACAGGAAGCCACAATATGAATTAACACAAACACCTCCATCCGGTCATCAAGCTGTCAGCAGCCCACGATATCCACGAATGGGACGATTTCTCGAGCGATCAATTGATTCAGTATAACGCGCAGGGTCCTATAATCCAGTAGTTTTTTTTAGAATCATGGAACCTCCGACAGTTGGTTATAGCTGATATTCCCTCAAAAACGCCGACCATACCCCAAGGCGATGCCCAGGGTATTGCGGTCCCAATCGTCACTCCCGTCGCGGCTTCCCTCGTGAAAAGGGTCGGAGGCGTGATCGGCATAGAGGGCGACGGAGATAATCCGCTTCTCCACCAGCCACCTCAAACCGACGTGGGTACGTGGCATGCCAATGACGCCCGAGCTGCCGAGCAGGGGCTGCTCATTACTCGGATGCAGCAGGGCGAGACCGGCGCCCACACCGAGGAAGAGGTCGGCAGACGTGTTGGGAATTCCGAAGTCTCGGTCCAACCAGAAAGCGCCGCCCAGGGAGACCCCATCCTCGTGGATCGGTCGGCTGACGCGGTGATAGCCCAATTCAACGGTGGTCTCCACTCTGAATCGGTGGGGCAAGTCCTTGCCCAATTTAAAGGCCACGTTTGACCAGGTGTAGTCATACCCACTGAACTGAAGGCCCAGCCCGCCTCGCTCACCATGCCCCACCTCAAGCATCGCATAATCTGCCTTGTGCCCCAAGGCCAAGAGAGACAGGGGAAAGCATAGGACAATTAGAAAACCAAGGGAAATGCTCTTCATGGTCGTACGTTTGGGTCTTTCGTCTCACGGGCCACGGGGTCTGCATCTTAGGGATCGGCAAGAAATAAATGGGACATTTTGGGGTTCAAGTGTGCCGTAGATTTGGTCGCGCCGGTTGAGCCAAACCGGAGGTGTAGTGGGCTACAGTGAGGATTTGGCGATTGAGAAGCGGCCAAAGATGCGGTGCAATTGGGCATCCAAAAGTCCAAGTTATTTCTTGCCGGTTCCTTACTCTTCTATCACAACGGCTCGATTATACGCCCAAT
>JADFMM010000181.1 GCA_022563885.1 Planctomycetota bacterium
TTGTCGCGTCTCGAGCAGGAGCGTCCAGACATCCGTGTCCAATACAGCCCCCGAAACACCCCACCCAACGCGGTCCAGGCGTCCGACGGGACCTATGCCAACAGGGTCCGGATCACATGGTCGCCCGTCTGCAATGGCCCCCATTACACCAGTCACTATCGCGTTCTCCGCCAGAAGAGCGGGGACTCGGGCCCCACAGTTATTAGCAACTGGTCACCGGATCTCAGCGTCGATGACCTAACGGCGGATGCCGGGATAGAGTACAGTTATCGGGTTCAGATGTCGCCGTTTAGTAACGGGGCCGACGCCGGGGATTACAGGCGCACCAGAGGGTGGCGGGCTGCGAGGCCGCAGGCAGCCCAGCGGACACTCTATGTTGACGATGACGGTGATCTCGATCCGGGACCGCTGACGCCCTCCCTCAGCGATCCCCTGGAAGACGGTTCGCCCCAGCACCCCTTCGATCGCATTCAAGAAGCGATTGACGCGGCACTCGACGGGGATCTGGTTTTCGTGAGGAGCGGCACCTACTGGGAAACGCTCATCGTGGCGAACAAGGACGTGACCATTACCGGCATCGATCCCGATGACCCTAACACGCAACACCCGTTTCCCGTGATTGACGCCAACTCGCTGGGAACTGCCGTTAGCTTCGTCAACAGCCCGGAAGGCGGGGGAGAGCTGACAGGGTTTATCGTGACAGGAGGGGCCGACGATTTGGCCGGCGCAATATACTGCGACCGGAGTCATCCGGTCATCTCCCATTGCGTCATCGTCGGACACCAGGTCGTGGACGACGGTGCCCTTTCGGGCACTGTTTTCTGTGTTGACAGCAACGCCGTGATCACAAACTGTACGATTGCCAATAACCTCGCCGGCCCTATCACCACTATTGGGAGCCACGTCACCGTGGCCAACTGCATCATCTGGGACAACGGCCCCAACGAACTCGTCGCGGCCGGGGCCGGTAGCCTGTCAGTACGATACAGCAATGTGAACCGGACGGGTTTCCCTGCGACAGATTCAGCCACAGAGGGACCGGGCAACACGCAGTTGCAGCCTCTATTCGTTCAACCGGGCCGATGGGCCGATGGCGCATGGATCCCGGGCGATTACCATCTTCACTCTCAGATAGGCCGATGGGATCCCAAGGGTCGGGCCTGGGTGCAGGACCAAGTCACCAGCCCCTGCATCAATGCTGGAGATTCAGGCGCCTCGGTCGCCCCTGAACCCCTCCCCAATGGCGGTATTGTCAACATGGGGGCCTACGGTGCAACCTCGCATGCCAGCAAGAGGGACTCAGTCGAGAACCATACGCTAGACAACTATCCAGTCTATTTCAGGGACGCCACGCTCAAAGCCGCAGTAGAATCTGAGCTTTCGATCCTGGATCCCACACCCCGCGACATGCTGGGACTCACGAGCCTCTTCTCTGTCAGCCAGGCCATCACAGATATTACCGGACTTGAGTACGCAACAAACTTGGAAGCGCTCTGGGTGCGTTTTTCCGAACTCACCAAGATCTCACCCCTCCAGGGACTGACGCGTCTCCGTAGTCTGAATCTTTCTCAGAATTCGATCTCGGATCTCTCGCCGCTCCGGCGACTGAAAAACCTGATCCGCCTCAATTTGCACGGAAACGACATCGACGACATCACACCCCTGGCGGGTCTGAACAACCTTCAGACCTTGGTCCTTCTCAAGAATGTCGTCGTCGACATTGCCCCGCTGGCGGGGCTCACCAAACTCGAACATCTGGACATTCAGCTGAACCACCGGATTACCGACATCTCGGCGCTCGCGAACATGACCGAGCTGACCAGGATCGGGCTCCATTACAATAGGATAAGCGATGTCTCCGCCCTATCGGGGCTCCCCAAGCTTCGCGAGATAAATCTCCGTGCCAATGCGGTCTCTGACATCTCCCCCCTGCTCGATCTACCGAGCCTCGCGGAACTCGATCTGCGTGACAACCCGCTGAACAATGCCGCCTACTGTTCTGACTTGTCGCGTCTCGAGCGGGAGCGTCCAGGCATCCGTGTCCAATACAGCCCCCGAAACACCCCACCCAACGCGGTTCAGGCGTCCGACGGGACCTATGCCAACAGGGTCCGGATCACATGGTCGCCCGCCTGCAACGGCCCTTTGTATCCCGGTTATTATCGCGTTTTCCGCAAAGCAGACGGGGACTCAGATTACTCGGCCCTTAGCCCCTGGCAGCCCGAGTTCAGTTTCGACGATGTGACGGCCCAGCCCGAGATCCGGTACAGCTATCGTGTCCAGGCATCGCCGTTTAGCAATGGTGCCGGCGCGGGAGAGCACAGCAGTTGGAACACGGGGTGGCGCCGGTCGGGTCCTTAACAACACCAAGTCACGCGCCTATTTCTGCCACGCGAATAGCGTCACTGAAGAGCGTAGCCATCTCTCTCGCGAGGGAGAACCCAATTGGGGCTGCCAACGCATCATTGCACGGACTGGGAAACCGTGGTATAAGAACCCTTCAAACTGATCATCAACGCGGTTTTTTTGCGATTAGGATCGCCCTCTCATGGAAGTAGCTGAAATAAGGTCAGGCATCAATGCACTTGTGGCCCGGATCCAAACGATCCGGGACTGGCTTTGACTTACCCACCAAACGTAGTGAACTGACCCAATTAGAATCTCAGATGGCCGCGGCCGATTTTTGGGGCAATCTCGGTGCGGCCCAATCAACCGTCTCTCGCCTCAGCGCCGTCAAATCCATCGTTGAACCCGTCGATGACATCACCACCGAAATCGAGGACCTGTCCGAGCTGCTCGAACTGGCCGTTGCCGAATCCGACCAGGAAGAGTTGAATCAGATCGAACAGGATTTCGCAACGTTGACGAAACGTTGCGAGACCATTGAACTCCGTGGTCTGCTGTCGGGGCCCCAGGACAGCAACAACTGCTTCATTAGCATTCACGCCGGCGCGGGAGGGACAGAGAGTTGCGATTGGGCCGGAATGCTCTTGCGAATGTACACCCGCTATTTCGAGGCCAACCGTTACAAGTTCGAGGAACTCGACATCACGCCGGGCGAAGAAGCCGGTATCCGTTCGATCACACTGCGGGTTAGTGGGCCCATGGCCTTTGGTAAGCTCTCCTGCGAGGTAGGTGTCCACCGTCTGGTCCGCATCAGTCCCTTTGATTCCCAGAGTCGACGCCACACCAGTTTCGCCGCTGTTGATTGCCTCCCCGAGTTTGAGGAAGACATTGATGTCGAACTCAACGAGGATGATATCCGCATCGACTTCTATCGCGCCAGCGGCGCCGGGGGCCAGCATGTGAATAAGACCAGTTCCGCGGTCCGTCTGACTCACAACCCGACCGGGATCGTCGTTCAGTGCCAAAACCAGAGGAGCCAGCACAAGAACAAAGCGCAGGCCATGAAGGTCCTCAAGGGCCGGCTCTACATGCGGGAACAGCAGAAACGCGACGACGAAATCGCCAAGCTCTATGGTGACAAGGGAGAAATTGCCTGGGGTAATCAGATCCGCAGCTATGTCATGCAGCCCTACCAAATGGTCAAGGACCACCGAACCGATTACCAGACGGGCAATGTACAGGCCGTCATGGATGGGGATATCGAGGCCTTCATCGAGAGCTATTTGAGATTTCGAGCGAAGCACAGCGCCGACAAGAGCAAATAAAGCAACTGGGGTGGGACAATGAAACCGCAGAGAAAGATCAAAGTGACGACCCGCCGCGCCGACGCGGTCACACAACGGACCGACATGCTCGTCGTCGGGGCTTTCTCCCATCGCAAGACCATCGCCCCAGCACTGCGTCCTCTCGACCAGGCCCTGGCCGGGGCGCTGTTACAGTTGTATAAGATAGGAGACTTCACGGGTGACGGAGACACACAATCTACGCTATACACCAATGGGGCGATACCGGCCAAGAGAATCTTGCTCTGCGGCCTAGGAGATCGATCCAAGGTCACGCTCACGACACTGCGAAAATGTGCGGCTGCCGCCGCCGGGAAAGCCGTCTCCCTGGGCGTCTCCTCCATCTCGGTCGCGCTGCACATGGCAATGCCGAAGTCGTTGGACCGCAGCGAGGTCGGTCGCGTCATTGCGGAAGGCATCTGCCATGGCGCCTACCGCTATGAAGAATACATGACGGCCGAAAAGAAAGCGGAGTCACCCTTCGTGGCCACCCTCGTCGAAGCGGACGCAACGGTGAGCAGGGCTCTGGCGGGGGGCGTGCGAAGGGGAACCACCATAGGCCTGGCCGGCAATTTTGCCCGTACCATTGCCAACCGACCGGGCAACGTAATCACGCCCAAAGAACTGGCCAAGGTGGCCCGCGGCGTCGCGCGGTCCTCGCCCCGTCTCTCCTGCCGGGTGATGGATCCCAAACAGCTTGTCACGCTGGGGATGGGGGGCATCCTCGCGGTCGGTACTGGCTCCGTGCATCCGCCGCGGCTCATTGTGCTGCGACACACAGCCAAGGGCAAAAGCGCCAAATCCAAGCCGACCATTGCCCTGGTGGGCAAGGCCGTGACCTTCGATGCCGGCGGCATCAGCATCAAGCCGGCCGAGCACATGGACCAAATGAAATTCGACAAGTCTGGTGGCGTGGCCGTGATCGCGACCCTGAAGGCGATTGCGGAGTTGGGACTCGACCTGAACGTCGTCGGCATCGTGCCCTCCGCCGAAAACCTGCCCAGTGGGAGCGCCTATCGGCCCGGAGACATCGTCACGACCTACAGTGGCAAGACGGTCGAGATCATCAATACCGACGCCGAAGGGCGGATGATTCTCGCCGACGGCATCGCCTATGCCAACACGCTCAAGTGCGATATCATCGTTGATATCGCCACCTTGACCGGCGCCTGCCTGGTGGCCTTGGGCCAGCACCAGGCGGGATTGATGAGCGACGATGACGACCTCCTCAAGGCGCTCAAGCACGCGGCGGATCAGAGCGGCGAGCCGGTTTGGCACCTGCCCTCGGGCGAGGAATACGCCCGGGACATGAAGAGCAAGGTCGCCGACTTGAAGAATGCCGGCGCCACCCGCTGGGGCGGCGCGTCCACCGCAGCCGCCTTCCTGCGTCAATTTGCCGACCAGACCCCCTGGGCCCACCTCGACATCGCCGGCATGGATGTCTTCAACAACGGATCGGAGACAGCCACCCCCGGTTCCAGCGGCTTCGGCGTGCGTCTGCTCTGCGCATTTCTCACCCACATGTCCCAGAGATAACAGGTGGCGCGCCTTCGACTTCAACGGACCGTTCGTTTCTGTGTGAGTCCCTTTGCCGCGACCCAGCCGGCGGGGTTCAATCACTATGCGGGCATGCCGACCGGCGCCGGCCTGGCTCTCTACCTTGAGTTGGCCGTCGAACTGGAGGGCGAAGCGGATCCCGAGACCGGCTTCTTCATCAACATCTGTGACGTCGATCCGCCTGTCCGCCGTCACGCCGTGCCACTGCTCACCCAACTCATCGCCGACACCTATCGGGCGGGTCGCGATGTGGCACTCACAGCACTGTTAGTGCCCTTGCGGACTTCCCTAAAGCGCTTAGCTGAGGCCTTCGCGCCTCTTGTGGTCAAAAAACTGGAACTCCGACTCAATCCCTTCCGACGAATGACACTCATTGCCGAGGCCGATAACATGGTCCACTACAGCGAAAAATTCGAGTTTTCTGCGACCCACCAACTCTGGAATCCCAAGCTCGACGACGAGGCCAACCGCCGACTGTTCGGCAAGTGCGCCAACCCCTCCGGGCACGGGCACAACTACGCCATAGAGATTACCGTCAAGGGAACCTCCCTGGACGCCTTCGACTCGCTGTCATTTCAAGAGGTCATCGACAGGCATGTCGTCGAACCCTTGGATCACACCAATCTGAACCTCGACGTGCCCTACTTCCAAAGCCACAATCCCACCATTGAGAACATCGCCATCTTCGCCTGGGAGCAACTCCAGGACCACGTCGAGGGACTCGCCCTCGACTGCATCCGCGTCTGGGAATCCGAGCGCTCTTGTTGCGCCTATGGTGGCACAACGCAGGCCAGCAAATCCGACGAATAAGAGTTTGCAGCAGATCGTCCAGACAACTGTCTGAACTTGATTACTCCACTTCAAATCCATAGGTTGTGATACTAGATCGATGATTCTGATGATCAATAATCATATAAATGTAGCGAATATTGCCTGTACGCAATTCTTCTAACACCGTGTTCGATATATTTGGCTCTAACTGAGGTTCGAATAGAAAGTGCTCGACGTAATTGTGATGCTCCGGTCGCAGTGTTTGGGAATAATATCCTTTAAGCACGATGGGTTCTGAAGTCAATCCTGTAATGTTCGTTTCTTTCCAGCGCTTGAGTGGGGCAGTGGTGCCGGCAGAGCCCACCCAACTGCTGAGATTTCCTGGCGGTGTTGGATAAAAAAAAGAGGTGTCAACTGTGATCCTTCCCTGTGATAGAGACCGCTCCTGATAAATATCGTCAGCCCTTGGCTCTGCGTCCCGCGGCCACAAATAGAGATGATTCGTGACCGTTTGTCTTAGCATGGAGCCCGTGATTCCCTGGCTAGACGGGACTGGATAGGCATAGGTAACATTCAGAGTAAGGCATTTCGTAGGAATGTTGAATGCATTCGTCCCCAATTCGGCAATGGTAAAGATAGGATTGCTGGTAGCGGGGACAGCGGTTTGCAGGTTTGTCGTATCCAACTGGTAGGTGCGTGGATTGGTTCGGTTGAATTGCCAACTGTCTATGGAGTGATTGTCAGCGTATGCATGAGTTGCGGAATTCATGTCTAAGTTTACTGATTCAATATGGTCATCACTGATGTAGTCAATTGAGATCCTGTGATAAATTGTTTCCTGCAGTTGATTGCTATCCAGAGGTATATTCTTTGTTTCAATCGTCCATCTAGACTTGAGACGATGATCCGCGAAAACATCAACCTCTTCATCTAGTTCAAACTCACCAGTGAAGATTTCATATTCCGTGGGGATGTTAATGAGGAATGGGGTTTTCTCCGGTGCTTCGTCATGCAGAGGTACCTCCCGGACCTGTTTGATCACAAGACCTCCCAAAGGAAGGGTTTGGTCTCCGGCAGCCATTTTTTTGTATTCCAAATCGAGCACATACGTTGTCTTTCCAGTTGTCTGACTAAACGTATCACTCACTCGAAGCAGCAGGTCGAATAGCTCCAGGTAGTCATCCTGCCATGTCATGACAGTGCCGCCCAACGGTACAAGACTTGATGCACGCCTGATTCTTGCAGGAACCACGCTTCCTGACGGAAGTATTTCGAGAGTCACTTCTTCAGGCGTCGATGAGTCTTCAGGATTCGTTACCGAAACAGCACCCAGTTGAGTGACAAGTGTGATTACAGTATTCGAATTGGGGCCCATCGTTTCAACGGTGGCTACACCATTTGCTAACTCAATATTGTCCGGGAAAGAGTGATGGACCAAGAGCGCCATTCCAACTTCATTCTCGTTCACATGGTGGCGAAGTCGTTCCAGAAAGGCATTGGTGTTGTAGAAGCTTGAAAAGGTTTTTCGAATGGCCTTGAATACGCTGCATTTCGCGGCTTCGTTAGAGGCATCGCTGTCTGAAAGACAACCACTATAACTATCATACAAGCCTGCTCCCACAAATTCATCACCATCTTCAACGTTGGTAGAACTACGAAAGCGAAGTGTGCTATGAGGATTAAATCCTATGTTCGGATCGGTCAGTGCAGACAGTATGGCAGAAGATAAATCATCACTGAACAGCGTGAGATCCTCATTAATGAAAAGGGTTCGAACAAATGCCAAGTCATGAGACAACGCCTGCATATTCTCGGGTGGATAGGCCTCATGGTTTGATAGACGATGGAAAATCTCTTGGCGGAGCGTTTCATCTGAATTCTCTAAGGGAATCTGCCATCGAGTGGGATCATTGATGTCATCTGTCAAATACAGACCGTTGAGTACGATTGCTTCACTCGATCCATTGTACAACTCGAACCAGTCAGGATGTGTCCCACTATTGCCAGGATCTTCAAGCGATGTTTTATTGTCAGCCATCAGTTCATTGATGACGAGTCCAGTGTTTGGTGCAATAGGGTTGTTGCTATTAGGCAGACCAGGGGTCGGCATAGGGAAGAATTGCCAAGATGGACTCCCGTCGGTCGCTCTGCCGTAGGAACGATCTGTTGTTTGGGGCCCAAAGGTAACGCTGTCAATGACGGTTTTTCCATCCCGTTCTAACAGAATAATCTGTTCCCCTTCTTTACTTAGTCGGAACCCGACATGCGCACTACCCTCCTCTGGATCGTTGTCAGCCCAAAACAAAATATGTTCGTTTGGCTTAAGAATCATCTTGGGAGTCGGTGCAAGCATTTGATCTAAAAAAGCGTTCCACACATCAAATGTAAAGGCCAATGAGTTTGGGCTATGTTCCGGAAGCGCCTGGCGGAGAATACCAAAATTGGCTGCTTTTCCTCCAACATATTGAATATCAGAGGGTGTCAAGCCCATGGTAGCCACACTGTAGGCCCCATAGGTTTTCATGGCTGCAATAGACAGGGGAACAGGTTGCTTGAGTTCAAGGATTTTATCGGCAGTTGCATCGTCCAGTATGTCATTCATGCTAATTAGTTTAATCTGTGGCATACCATAAAAGTCATCGAATGCACTGTACAACACTTTGTGGCCCTCTAGTTCAGTGGCAAGGTCGGCGTCTTCCTGGAGCGCTAGATGAACAAATGGAATGCCGTATGCGCGAGCTAGTATGACCACATGCGAATTAGGAGTAGAAGGGACCAGTGATATGATGCCGGAGAGATAAGGCAATTCCGCAGGAATACCGTCTGTGAGTAGAATATCAGTTGGTTTAAGCTCGTTATTACGATAGGCCGTGTCGATATTGTTTGCAATGACGTATTTCAGTTCCCCCAGCGCCCAACCTTTCGAATAGCAAGTATTACCCGTTACCCAGCGGACGGTTGAACCAAGTGGAATGTCTTGGGATTCAAACCATGCAGAATGATCCTGGGTGACTTCTTCTTGTTCGAACGTCGGAAAGTAAAACGCTTGAACATGGGAGGATGCCATGACGTTATTCTTAACCAGATTGAAGAGACTGCGGAGTTGTTCTTTCGGATAAGGGTCTTGCCGTACAAATTGAATACCATACTCGGCAAACACCCGTTCTCGAGTATCAAAGCTTATGGGAGGGACAATGACGGTCCCCAGTATCACCTGCTGATTCTCCTCGAATAACGAGACCTCGTTAAACTGCTGTGAAGACATTTCCTTGAACGGTTCAATTAAAGCGTTGGCAGCCTCATAGTGAAACACGTATCTGCGGGAATTCTGGAAATAGACCAGGTTGGAATCATAGGGTTCCAACAGTATCATAAATTTAATCCAAGTGGGGCTGTTGCTCGATAGGCCACGCGCATAAAATGAATCGCGCTCAAACGTAATCGTCTTTCTCCAATCTGGAGACTCCGTAATGGCAGGAAATTGGCCAAGTACGGGACTGGTCGCAGGAAAAAAAACCGATCCTAGAAGGCCATATGTCCAAACAATGTAGGTTTTCGGTATTATCATCCCATCTCTCCAGCACGTCCTAATTAGTAAAGGCCAAACTTGCCTGGCTTGTTCCCCCGTAGGCTCCCATGTTAACAATGTCTCCGTGGGGTACGGGCTCGTTGCCGAGGACTGTTTCGGGATTGGCTCTGTCTATGCACGGACTCGAGAGGTGATCGGTTTTCCAGATTTGGGTTTGGTCATCCCAGTGCCCGGCCTCTGACATAAGATGATAATCACCCGGCACCCAGGTGGGATGGAGAGAGTTTTGGTCGATCCAATGGCCGTGCTGAACAAACAAGGGGTCTTCAACTATATTGCCCATATCCTCCTTGATGAGCAATCCTGGCCACAGGCCATCGATGGCATTATAGCTAATAGTTGGTTTGCTATTGCCTGAAACGAGCAGCGTGCCTGGAAAATTGTTCCACACAATTGAGTTCGTCAAAAGAATGTCACTGGTGTCGATTAGTAGCGCCGCGGCGTTACCATTGGTCGTGTTGTCTGCTATCGTGCAGTTAATAAATAGTGCGTTACTATCATGGCAGACAATCGTACTCGCTTCAGACGTGGTCCCCAAGGTATGGTTGGCTACGATTAAGCAGTTAATGATCGTGGGGCTACTTGATTGACAATAAATGGCATTGCTTGGCTCGTTGGTGTCCCGGGTCAGTACAAAGCCGGCCAACAAACAACTCGGCTCTTCGTTGTTAACAAAACTGACAAGGGGTCTTCCCTCATGACCTTGGATCACAGGAAAGCGATGGTTGTTGGGATCATCACCTATTAAAGAAATGTTCTTTCCGAGCAAGCTGATGCTTTCTTGATAGATGCCTTCGCGAACCATAATAGTAGCATTTGCAGGGGCGATGTCGATCGCTTTTTGTATCTGGTCAAATGGGTGCTCAACCGTCCCATCCTGGATGTCAGGATCACTATTCACATTATCAACAAAGAAAATCCTGTTTTCCACTTGAGTGGTATAACCAAGGGTAGGCTCGCTGTATGGCCCGCTTTCGGATCCCTGTTGACTGACCGCCACTTGTATCCAGTAGTAATACCGTGTATTTCGCTCTATATCCATATCAACGAAGCTCAAAGCGGTTAGCCATTCCATTATGGGGGATCGAATTCCCTCAATAGAGATCGATTTAGAGACCTGGTAGAAGCTGGTGTAGGCAGGGCCGTTGGGATGTGCCTCCCATGTGAGACGGACCTTGTCGTCAGATGTACCTTGTGATGCAACAACACGGGTGGGGGGATTGGCATTGGGTGAGTAGTAAATAGTGACGTTGCGGTTATTTTCGTAGATTCTGGGAATATGGTCGGCATACGCCTCGTTCGTTAAGCGGTCGTTCCGTTCCAAATCCAGCGTGCGCAGGCTCTTAAGTTCCAGCAGGACCGTTATATCTGAAACGTGGTTCCTGTAAAGATCGAGATATTGTAGATTACTAAGCATCGCAAGCGGTCCTACGTCACTAATGCGATTAGAATACAAAGATAAATCCTGCAATTGTGTTAAAGCTGAGAGCGACTCAATACCCTCGATCCTATTGATAGAAAGCGCAAGAGTCTCAAGGTTAGTCATGTTTGACAGACCGGAAATATCGTCGATATAATTCTTTCCAAGCAATAGACTGGTCACTTGCGTCATTTGTGATAAATCGTCAATACTCGTGATAGCATTGTGGTGGAGATTGAGAAAACGAAGATTAGCCAGACTGGCAATGGGTGATAGGTCATAGATTTCATTATCATGTATGTTTAGGTATTCCAGATTTGTCAGGCTTGCCAAAGGTGATAGATCGCTTATTCTATTCTCATGGATGTCTAGATGCTTAAGTTGCGTTAGGCTTGAAAGTGGTGATAGATCACTGATGTGATTATTATTGGGCACAAGCTTCCATAGATTCTTCAGTGACGATAGGGGTGATAAGTCACTTATCTGATTATGCGTAAGACGTAAGTTTTGAAGGTTTTTAGCGTACTCCAGCCCTTTAAGATCTGAAATCTTACGTCCACTTGCCTCGAGCGATAGCAACCAAAGCATATCTGCAGGCGTGGGATCAAAGATCTGCAGGGCATCTTCCACAGCCCTTTTTAGTTGGGGGTCGGAGAATTGTACCGCGTCTTCCGCGCCTGCCGGACTCAGCAAGCAGACAAGTATGCCGACCAAGACTAGACGTCTCTGCATGTCTCGATCCTCCTCGAGTGTCGAATGGGTACACTCCCGTTTCCTGCGGCATCAGAACCGTCAGGTGATGCGGACAAGCCCATCAACCCCTCTGTTCCATATTCCTGCTTTTTAGTGACCCAGCATTCTGGGCCTTCTCGTCATCGGTCCCTAAGTACGCTTGGCATATGAGCCATGTTGTGGGCGCGGGAGTAGACGCTAGGTTGTCACCGCGCAGACCAAGCTATCTTAAAAGAACCCGTGTGACCAGCGTCAACTATTCTTTCCCTCAGCGACAATTGGTTTTACCGGTTACGATTCTCATTGGGTTTCCCCCTGGGAGGGACCCCCTAGGGGGTCGAAAATTTATCGGACCTTTCTCTGGCTTTTCTGGGCTGCTTCCATGCGATAGCTTTTGAGGTTCAATTCCAAGATCACACTGTGGTGAATAAGACGGTCTATGGCTGCTGCTGTGGTCATGGGATCTTTGAAG
>JADFMM010000182.1 GCA_022563885.1 Planctomycetota bacterium
GGAGGACAACGGGCGCACCGCACGGGATAACGATGCCGTCGAGCGTTTCCCGGACGCGGCGCGCCGCTTGCCGCTTCGAGCCAAGTCGGGCCGAAACGTCACGCAGATGTACTACGCCCGCCAAGGCATCATCACGCCCGAAATGGAGTACATCGCCATCCGCGAAAACCTGCGGCGTCAGACCGTTACCGAGGAGCTCGCCCAACACCCCGGCCGCCACTTCGGCGCGGCCGTCCCCAAGGAGATCACGCCCGAATTCGTGCGGGACGAGATCGCTCGCGGGCGGGCGATCATCCCGGCCAACATCAACCACCCCGAATCCGAGCCGATGATCATCGGCCGCAACTTCCTCGTCAAGATCAACGCCAACATCGGCAACTCGGCCATCACCTCCAGCATCGCCGAGGAGGTCGAGAAGATGGTCTGGTCGACCCGTTGGGGCGGCGATACGGTAATGGATCTCTCCACCGGGGCCAATATTCACGAGACCCGCGAGTGGATCCTCCGCAATTCGCCGGTGCCCATCGGCACGGTGCCCATCTATCAGGCCCTGGAAAAGGTAGACGGCAAGGCGGAGGAACTGACCTGGGAGATCTTCCGAGACACGCTGCTGGAACAGGCCGAGCAAGGCGTCGACTACTTCACCATTCACGCCGGCGTGCGCTTGGCCTACGTCCCCCTCACCGCCAAGCGGGTGACGGGCATTGTCTCACGCGGTGGGGCCATCTTGGCCAAGTGGTGTCTGGCTCATCACCAGGAGAATTTCCTCTACACCCACTTCCGCGAGATCTGCGAGCTCATGGAGCAGTACGATGTCTCCTTCAGCCTGGGAGACGGCCTGCGACCCGGTTGCATTGCCGACGCCAACGATGAGGCGCAGTTCGCCGAGTTGAAGACGCTGGGCGAGCTGACCCGGATCGCCTGGAAGCAGGACGTGCAGGTGATGATTGAAGGACCCGGTCATGTCCCCATGCACCAGATCAAGGAGAACATGGACCGCCAGCTCACCGAGTGTTTCGAGGCCCCCTTCTACACCCTGGGTCCCCTGACCACCGACATCGCCCCCGGGTATGACCACATTACCTCGGCCATCGGGGCCGCTCAGATCGGCTGGTATGGGACGGCCATGCTCTGTTATGTCACGCCCAAGGAACACCTGGGCCTGCCGAACAAGGATGATGTGAAGGAGGGCATCATCACCTACAAGATTGCCGCTCACGCCGCCGACCTGGCCAAGGGGCATCCGGGCGTCCAGGCACGGGACGATGCGGTCTCCAAGGCCCGGTTTGAATTCCGCTGGGTAGATCAGTTCAACCTGAGCCTGGATCCGGAGCGGGCCCGCGCCTACCACGATGAAACGCTCCCCGCCGAGGGGGCCAAGGGAGCCCACTTCTGCTCGATGTGCGGTCCCAACTTCTGCTCCATGAAGATCACGCAAGATGTGCGTGACTATGCCGAACAACTGGGCATCGATGAAGACGAGGCCCTGGTGCAGGGGATGGCGGAAAAGGCCAAGCAGTTTCGAGAAGGGGGAAGCAAGGTCTATACCTGATCTTGTGACATGCGCGTCTCAGGAGATATCATGGATCGTTCTCTCTATACCGAGCTGGCCGAGCGGAGTCTGGCCGGAGATCTGCTGGAAGACGCCCTCTGTGTCCGCCTCCTGGAGGATGCGCAACTGGAGCTGTTGCCGCTCTTAGATGCCGCCTACCAGGTGCGCAGGGTCCACCACGGCCATAAGGTCTCCATTCATATCCTCAACAACGCGGAGAACGGCCACTGTCCCGAGGACTGCGCCTACTGCGCCCAGGGACGCGGGTCGGAGGCGGCCATCGTAGACTATGGCATGAAAAGCGAAGCGGAGATCCTCGCGGAGGCGCAGCGGGCCTACGCAGCGGGCGGGCATCGCTACTGCATGGTATTCTCCGGGCGAGGGCCCAGCCCCCGGCGGATTCAGCAGCTCTGTCACCTGATCAAGACCATCAAGGCCCGCTATCCCATCGAGGTGTGTGTCTCCGCGGGGCTAGTGGACGCCGCCGGCGCCCAGGCATTGAAGGCGGCGGGTCTCGATCGCCTGAATCACAATCTGAATACCAGCGAAGACCGTTATCCGCAAATCTGCACCACCCACAGCTATCAGGACCGACTCGACACGCTCCACCACGCCCGCAGCGCCGGACTCGAGGTCTGCTCCGGTATGATCATCGGCATGGGGGAGACGGCGGCCGAAATCATCGAGGTAGCCAAGACCCTCCGCTCCCTCGGGGCCGAGTCCATCCCGGTCAACTTCCTGGTTCCCATCGAGGGCAACGCCCTGACCTACGCCAACGAATTGACGCCCACCTATTGCCTGCGGGTACTAGCCCTCTTTCGCTTCTTGAACCCCAGCGCCGACATCCGCGCCGCCGCGGGGCGAGAGGGCCACCTGCGCAGCATGGAAGTGCTCTGTCTCTATCCGGCGAATTCTCTCTTCCTGGACGGCTATCTCAACACCAAGGGGGGCGACACCCAGCGCGTCCTGCGCATGATCCAGGATGCCGGTTTCACCATTCAGTCCGAGATCCCCTTAGAGGATCTATTGCATCAGCAGAATGACTCGCGGGAATCCTTTGCCGTGGAGGGGCACCAGGTCCAACTCAAGACCGACCACGATCTGAAGCCCTCGATGCAAGAAGAGGGCACAAGATAGACTAATGCGGGGCGATTAAGTCGTTTAAGATCGCGTTCGATTTTTTTATGAGCCTTATGGCTAGAACTGCCTATAATGACGGAAGAACAGGAATTAGGGGTTCGACAGGGATGGTCTTGGCGGTTCCAATCAGCATTTACCGTGAACCCTGAACCAGATGACCTTGACACTGAATGATTTCGAGGTGCCCTAATGATGACAGCCGATGCACTCTACGACAAGCTCCGGCGGGTAAAGCTGGGCGGGTCAACCTGTCTGTACACGCCCGAGAAGTGCGAGGAGATGGCGCCGCTGATCAATGAGATCGAGACCCTCAAGCATGAGAAAAATGCCGTCATCCTGGCCCATTCCTACGTGAGCCCGGAAATCGTCGAGGGCGTGGCGGACTATGTGGGGGACTCCTACGCCTTGAGCAAGGATGCCATGAAGGCCGATGCCGACATCATCGTCTTCGTGGCCGTCAGATTCATGGGTGAGACCGCCAAGATCCTGAATCCCACGAAACAGGTCTTGATTCCCGCCGAACTCAATGGCTGCAGCCTGGCCGATTCCATCACCGCCGCCGATGTCCGACATGAGAGAGACCTGTTTCCCGATCACACCTTCGTCTGTTACATCAACACCTCCGCCGAGGTAAAGGCCGAGTGTGATGTCTGTGTCACCTCCTCCAACGTGGACGATATCATCGAGCGCGTGCCTACGGACAAGGTCTACTTCGTACCGGACCGACTCATGGGGCTCAACATTCGCGAAGAGATGGACCGGCGGGGCGTTCGCAAGGACATCCAGCTCTGGAACGGGACCTGCTACGTCCACGAGGAATATGATCCCGACATGATCCGTTACCTGCGGGCCGAACATGAGGGCCTCAAGGTACTCAGCCATCCCGAGTGCAGTCCCGGTGTCCTCCATCTTTCCGACTTCGTGGGCAGCACCTCGCAGTTGCTCGACCACATGAAGACCGATGACTCGCCGGCCTACCTCATGCTGACCGAATGCGGCCTGACCGCCCGCCTACAGATTGAGATGCCGGAAAAGAAGTTCGTCGGCTCCTGCAGCCTCTGCCGCTATATGAAGGCCAACAATCTGGCCGACATCAAGCGCGTCTTGGTCGAGCCCCAGCCACAGGACTTTGTCACGCTGGACCCAGAGGTGATGAAGCGAGCCCGGGCCTGCATCGACGCGATGTTCCACTACGCCGAGGCCCCGAGCCTCTCGTAGACCACGTAGCCAAGTGGTATCGCCACGGCGAGTGTGATAATTTTCTTATGAGTCAAGAACCGGTTTCTCCCGTTCGTCGTGTTAGATTATCCTAGGCATTGTCTCGGCGCCCCCGGGTCTTAATCCTCCGGTCGCTCCCCTGCGGGCGCCATCTTGACGATACGGGGGTCAAACCGCGCAATGGTGTCCACCAAGTCGCTCTGGGCGGCCATCACGGCATCGATGTCCTTGTAGGCCATCGGCGCCTCGTCCAGGCCGGCCGAGAGGAGGGTAACGTTTCGCTTGGCCAGGAAGGCCTTGGTGTCGGTCCAGTTGAAGCGTTTTTTGGCTGCGGTTCGACTCATGCGGCGGCCTGCCCCATGGGCGGCGGAATTGAGCGACTTGGCATTGCCCTTGCCACGGACCACATAGCCGGGCGTCGCCATGGTGCCGGGGATGATCCCAATCGCCGCCTTTCCGGCGGGCGTGGCCCCCTTGCGGTGCACGATCAACTCCTGTCCCAGATGGCGTTCCTTCCAGGCGAAGTTGTGGTGATTCTCTATGTCCAGCAGGACCTCGGCGCCCAGGTGTTTCACCATGTGCTGATGGATCAGCTCGTGGTTGGCCGCCGCATACTTGCCCATGAGTTCCATGGCCAGCCAGTACTCCTGTCCCACGTGGCTGTCCAGATCCAGCCAGGCCAGATGAATCAGTTCCTTCGGCAGCTCGGGGTGTAGCTCCGCCGCGATCCGACTGTAGTGGGTGGCCACCCGATTGCCGGCGCCACGGCTGCCACTGTGACTGAGCAGGGCCAGGTAGGTCCCGGCGTCCAGCCCCAGATCGGGCCTTTCCAGTGTCAGGACGCCGTACTCTACGAAGTGATTGCCGCTGCCGCTGCTACCGAGTTGCTGCCAGGCCTTGTCCTTGCTGCGGGCCAAGGTCGTGGAGAAGGACCAGTCTTCATCCAGGACCGGGTGCTGTCGCTTGCGTTTGAAACAGGCGCCGATGCCGAAACGCGTCTCCCGCTCCAGCGCCTGCTTGAGGCGCAGCGGCTCCTCCACCAGCGTGGAGACCGGCAGGTCCAGCACGCTCATCTTCATGCGGCAGGCGATGTCCACCCCCACGGCGTAGGGGATGACGGCATTCTTCGTCGCCAAGACGCCGCCGATGGGCAGTCCATAGCCCACGTGGGCGTCCGGCATCAGGGCCCCGGCGACCGATACAGGCAAGCGGCAGGCGTTCTTCATCTGCTGGACGGATTGCTCGTCCAGGTCCTTCCCCCACCGCGTGTAGGGGGCGGGGTCCAAACGCTCTTCATGGCTGCCCTGCGTCTCCGTGGCCAGGATGAGCTGTTTTGCCAAGATGCCAAAGATCGCATCCGATTGAAACAAGTCCGGATCCGCGATGACTTCGGACAGCGGGGTCGCGAGCGAGCCTCGGTTCTCGGGGTGGGCCTGACTGTACTGGGCCAGGGCCCGCCGGGCGCTGCCGATGCAGGGTCCCTTGGGGATACCTAGGTTGATGAGTTGTCGCGTCTTCATCTATCTCTCCGTAGGGCTCTATCAATAGTCCTCTCCATTGAGGCTATCGATCACGGAACCCTGCCAAGCATGCAGTTCTCTACGCATTGTCCGGACCCGTCCGGCGTGAAGCTCGACCACGTTTTCAGTTTCCATGGGGTCCTCTTCGAGATTGTACAGTTCCAAGGTCACCTTGTCCGGCTGTTTCTTTTTGCCGCCTATGTGGTGGAGCTTCCAGGGCCAGTCCAACCAGGCCGCATGACCCGGATGCTGGTCCCGAGGATATTGCGTCTTGATCTCAGCGGCATTCGCCATCAGACGCGTCTTGTCGTGGTAGTCCCTGCCCGCCTGTTGGGCCGCGAGTTCCTCACGCATCCATTTGTCACTCGGGGTACTGATGCCGCCTTGATCGAACTTCCAAAATCCCATCGGCTTCGGCCGACTGTCCGATAGGCCGTCAATGACCGAGACCAGGCTGACGCCGTCGAGCACAGGTTGATTTGCGGCGTCGATGCCGATCAGATCCAAGAGAGTTGGATAGATATCGGCGGTATTCCCCGGCACCAGCGTGATGCGAGGCGCTTTAATTCGTTGGGGCCATTCGATGATGGCCGGCACGCGGAGCCCACCCTCGTAGATCGCTCCCTTCTTTCCCCGGCCACCGCTGCTGGCCATTTTGAGCCCGCCATTGTCCGAGGTGTACCAGAAGAGCGTGTTCTCGTGGACGCCTGCTTGCCGCAAGGCGGCACGGAGCCTGCCCACGGCTCGATCCAGTCCCGTAATTTCTCCGAGCCACTGCGCATCCTTTCGGTCTCCGTAATGGGCCGCGTCCTCAGGAGCCGCTCGATGCGGACTGTGTGGCGAACCAAACCAGACGACCGCCAGGAAGGGTTTAGACTTCTTGGCCTGCTCCTGGATGAACTCAATGGCCGCCTCTGCGGCGATCATGGAACTCTCACCCTTGATCTCGACCGCCTTTCCTTCTCGACTGAGTACCGGATCGTTATCATAGAAGTTGAACGCCGACAGCCAATGATCAAAACCGCTGTTGCCAGGATTCACGGGACTGCCCTTTAGCACGGACCCGAGATGCCACTTGCCGAAATGACCGGTGGCATAGCCGACTGCCTGCAGCCGTTCTGCGATGGTGATTTCCTGGGGGCGAAGCGGGCGTCCCCAGGAGAAACATCCGAAGCGGTTCGGGTGCCGTCCCGTCATCACGCTACCGCGCGTCGGGGAACAGACCGGAGCCGCCGCGTAAAAACGGTCGAAGCGTAAACCGGCAGCCGCCATCGCATCCAGGTGGGGTGTCTTCAACAAGGGGTGCCCGTTGTACGCGGTGTCACCCCACCCCTGATCATCTGCCATACACAAGACGATATTCGGCTGAGCTGCGTGCGTCAGCGAGGTCAACGCCACCCACACCGCGACGAGTAAGATCGCGACCTGCGAGGGAAAAACGCGAGTGATCATGCTCCCGATATTCATTGGTGCCCCTTTTCTTCCCGTGTAACACTCTTTTGAGCGAAGCTCAAATAATGGTAATTCTGTTTTCCCGTGAACGCTTACCTCTTGTTATTGTTCCTTCTCTTGCCACCACCTCGGCTGGCCTTGCCATCGACGAGTAATGCCTGTTCCCATTCTTTTAGAACGCTCTGCCACTCTTCCAGGGATTTCGTCGGATAGTCAGCAGACCACCCACCCTTGCGAAACTCATCGGTCACGCCGACGTCCTTTATGGCTGTGCGCCAGCGGTCGATCTCCGCCAGAAGTTTTGCTTGGATCTCCGCATACTCCGGGTCGTCGGCCAAGTTGTTGATTTCGTGTGGGTCGTTTTGCAGGTCGTACAGCTCGTACTCCGGCTTGCCGGCCGCCATAAACCGGGCTTGAATGGGATTCAGTTTGCCTTGCATATTCAGGACGTTCATCAATGCCAGGATGGGATACTGCCGCTCCTTGTACTCGTTCAGTTGACAGTAGGCGCGTTCCGGCATGAGGTTGTGGATCAGCTTAAAGCGCTCGCTTCGTACCGCCCGCATCGCATCGTGCGTACTGTCCATCTTGTCGCGATTGAAATGAACGTACTCGCGCGCCGGCACCTCCTCACCAAATAGATAGTGCCCATGCAGATCGTGCGCCGGCCTCGCTCCGGCCAGCTTTACGATGGTTTGGCAGATGTCGAGCGAGGACAGCAGTTCGTTGGATACCGAGCCAGGCTCGATGTGTTTCGGCCAACGCACAATCAACGGAATGCGAACACCGCCCTCGTAGAGGAATTGCTTCCCGCGAATGTGGCAGCGACCGTGATCACCGATGAAGAAGACAATCGTGTTGTCGGCCAGGCCGTCGTCTTCCAGTTGCCGGAGCAGTTTGCCCACCTGACGATCCACGACCTGGACGGTCTCCAGACCGTTCGCCCAGTCCCGACGCACCAAGGGCAGATTCGGGTAGTAAGGGGGCAGTTTCACCTTGTCGGCATCAATGGGGCGTTCAGGGTCGCGCATAAAACTGCGATGGGTGCCGCCGAAGGTCGCCTGGACGTAGAACGGCTGCCCGGCTTTACGCTCCCGCCAGTGTTTTCCCATGAAGAGTTTTCGGGGCGTCGTGAAATTGCAGTCCGTTTTTCCGCCAATCATGGTAGCCGTGTAGTATCCGACCTCTTCCAGCAGATGCGGGATGGGTTTGATCCCATAGGGGAGCGGCTGCTTGTCCTTCGTGCGATGCTGGTGGGCGCCAATGTAGTTCTGATGAAAACCGGTCATCATCGCCGAACGCGACGTCGAGCAGACCGGCGAGGTGGTGTAGGCACGCTCGAAGCGAATGCCCTCGTTGGCCAATCTGTCGATGTTGGGCGTATCCACCAGCGCTGTGCCGTAACAGGACAAATCAGCGGACCAGTCTTCGATCATGATCCACAGGATGTTAGGTTTTTCTCCGTGCCACTCGCCGGCTGCATCCTGAAGACTCGCATCATCCGCAAGCAGATAGACATTGGGGACCACGAGGCCTAACCAGAACGTCGAAACGACGACGAAGTGACAAAATGATGTCTTGTTGGATAAGATCATGTTAACTCCAGCTCAGTCTCCCTAAGTTTCATTTGTTCGTTCTTGAGCCCGTGGAATCGAGAATGCACTCTGGATTGCGTTTCGTCGGAACGGGCGCATCGGTGTCGGCCTGCCAGGCATCGAGTTCGGCGCGAAGTTTGGCGGTCCGTTCGGGCATGGAGGTGGCGAGGTTGTTCCTCTCGCCGGGGTCGTCCTTCAGGTCGTAAAGCCCCGCCGTGTCGTCTTCGTGAAATTCGATGAGTTTCCAATCCCCACGACGAAGGCTGGTGGAAGGGAATCCTCGCCACGAATAAGTCTTGCCGCCGGGAACGTCGATGGTCAGGCCGCGGCCCTGAAGATAAAGCGGGAAGTGCCAAAAAACACTTCGCTCGTCGATGGCTTTCCCATGGAAAAGCGGCGAAATATCCGTGCCATCGATGGGCTGTGATTGCGGAAGTTCCACGCCGGCAAGGCTGGCAAAGGTTGGCAGAAAATCAACACTCGTGATCGGTGTCGCGCAGGTGGACCCGGGCTTAATAGTGCCGGTCCACCGCATGCATGCAGGCACGCGCACGCCGGCCTCGAAGAGGGATCCCTTTTGTCCACGCAAGGGATCGAGTTGCGAGACACGAGGCAGGCCACCGTTGTCGCTGATGAAGACGATGAGGGTGTTCTCGGCGATTCCGAGTGCGTCGACCTTCGCGGCGACCCGACCGACAGAGGTGTCAACCGCCTCGATCATGGCGGCATAGACGGGCTTAAAATTGCTGCGTTGCGCTTCCGGGATCTTTTCTAACTTTGATTGGTACTTCGCGACGACTTCCCTGCGGGCACGATGAGGCGAATGCACGTCCCAGTGGCAGAGGTATAGGAAAAACGGCCCCTGGCGATTGTCTTCAATGAACTGAATGGCACGGTCCGTGATCTGTGCCGCGACGTTCACGTTCCCGTAAAACCTTCCGCCGGGCCCTCCCTTGCCGTTGGACGAACTGAGATCGAATCCCTGAGTGTCTTCCCCCAGATGCCATTTGCCGAGTCGGGCGGATACATAGCCGGCCGGTTTGAGGACTTCCGGGATGCAGACGAATTTCGGATCGAGGGAGTTGGCGATGGGGAACTGGGCCGCGGCCTCCCTTGCCAGGGCATTGTTCTTGCGACCGATCGCCGGAACGAGGAGTCGCATGAACTCAGGATTGCCCTTGGACTTTCCACCCGGCGTGTAAATGTGATGGCGCGGCGTGTAGGTCCCCGACATCAGACAGGCGCGGGTCGGGGCGCAGTTAGGTCCACCGGAATAGGCGGCGGTGAAGGTCATGCCCTGACCGGCAAGCCGGTCAATGTGGGGCGTCTCGAAGAAACGGGCGCCTGCGAACCCCACATCCTGCCATCCGAGGTCATCGGCCATGATGAAAATGAAATTCGGCCGGCTTTCTGCGCCAACGGTCGGAGCCGCGACACACACGAGGGTCAGGAGAAGCGTCAGCAGGCGGACTGCCTTGCGAAGAATCATAGGCTGGACTCCGTGTGAAACTGTCGAATGTTGTCGTCGGATCAAATCCGTTCGCACGTATTGTAAACACTGACAGAATCGAGGTCGAGTCTCAAGTTTTTAGAGTGCCTATCAAAATGAATCGTGGCACCGAAAACAAGCCGTTTGAATGCAGAGTCATTTTGCGTAGGTGCTCTCAGCTCTCAACCCATAGAAGTCGTTCCAAAACCTGTTCTAATCACCTCATCGTAAACTTGTTATCAGGGGCATCGAACGACGTCGAGCGACCTCACAGATCCATGAGGACATGCGGATCATGGTCATTTGTCCTCCGGGATGATGCCCTGAGCCGTGCGGTCTTCAATGACAAAGTAACCGAGAGGCTTGTCACGTGCGTCGGTAATAAGCCAAGTCGCTCCCGGTCGCGTACTCTGACGTTTACGGCTGCCGGAAGCGATGCCGCCGTAAGGCTTGGGTACTCCTGCGCGGTCCATCCAGAAGAGGTTCACCGAGTTCGCCCGTTGGTTGAAGAAGACAACTTCGAAAGGAGCGCCATCGGGCTTCGAGGCGGGAGCGGGTGACTGGCCAACCGTGCGCCACTTTAGTCTGGGCAAGGACTCATCCTTGGGCGGCACGCGGGCTGCAAAGGTCTTCGGACCAAGAGCACGGAGCTCATTCAGCTTTTCCTTTTGCTCCGGCATGGCCGCGAGGTTGGTCCATTCGTAGCGGTCGGTTTGGCAGTCGTAGAGTTCCTCGTCGCCATTGGCGTAGTGGATATAGCGCCAACGCTCCGTACTGAGGCCATAGCTCCCAGGTTCTGCCAGGTAGGTCACCGAGACATGAGGCCAGTCACCCTGTGGATCTCTAAGCAATGGCACGATGCTCGGACCGTCGTTGTCCGGTTTATGCGCCAGCCCGGCGAGTTCGGTCAAGGTCGGAAAGAGACTCAAGAGATTGACCGGCCGTTTGCAAATGCTTCCGGCCCGCGTGCCTTGAGGCAGTCCGGGTACACCGGGAGGCACTCGAACGATCAGGGGAACACGCGTGCATAGCCGCCACGCCGTGAACTTCTGCCAGTGCTGCTTTTCGCCCAGATGCCAACCGTGATCGCTCCACAACACGACGATGGTATTGTCACGATTCGGCCCCCTTTCCAGCGCATCCACGACGCGTCCCACCATCGCGTCTGCGAATGCGATCGACGCCAGGTAGCCTTGAATGCCCTGCCTCCACTGTTTGTTTTTGCGAATATGCGCGAAGTAGCGATTGGGGCCGCGTCTTTGACCGGCAGGGGGCAGATCTTCGAGGTCGTCGTCCTTATAGCCCGGTGGCAGTTGAATATCCTCAATCGGAAAGAGGTCGAAGTACTTTTTCGGGACGAACCAGGGCTCGTGAGGTCGATAGATGCCGCAGGCCAGAAAGAAGGGCTTGTCATGTTTTTTTTGAAGCTGTTCGCCGATCCATTTCGAAACGAGCCAGTCGCCGCCGAATTCTTCGTCCGTGGCATCCAACGGCCCCCAATCGGTTTCGACGTACTGCCAGGGGCCGCCGCGTGGCAAACTCACCGGGCGCTGTTTTGGGTACAAGGTGCGAGGAAAGGGGTCTTCCGTTTCTTTCGCCGGATAGTACGTGTCCCAGGACTGCGCATCGATGAAATAGTGCAGGATCTTTCCGGAGCCGCCCGCCCAATAACCGTGATTGGCGAAGTACTTGGGCAAGAGTACCGCGTCAGGCAGGATCTCACGCATCTTCTGACCGTTGGCATAGAGTCCCGACCTGTGCGGTGAGACACCGGTCATGATGGCCGTGCGGGAGGGATTGCATGCTGGGGCCGCACAATGGGCGTTTGTGAAAAGAGTACCGCTGGCGGCCAGACGATCGATATTCGGCGTTTTTGCCTGTGCATGACCTCCCAGGCAACCGACCCAATCGTTGAGGTCATCGACGGCGATGAACAGAACGTTGGGACGAGAATCGGACTGGCCCGTGACAAGAGCGCACAAACAGCACAGAGCGAGAATCGCTGTTGTTATATTAAATGATTGACGTCCCATAGGCATGCTCCTCAATGTTGAAAGAGAAGGCCCCTCGTTTAAGATCGTCAGCCACGATCACGATGACGTTGGGCCGCTGGTCGGCAGCCCCGATCGCTGCACACTACGACAAAGAATAACGCGGACACAGCCGAAAGTGACCCTTCTGGTCGAGTACGGCCTGATCTACTCGGA
>JADFMM010000183.1 GCA_022563885.1 Planctomycetota bacterium
AAGCCATCGACCAACTGGACTTGCCAGCGGCTCTCTTTCCCGTCCACGGACAGGGAGATTTCGGCGTCCGACGGGGGATGGTCGATTGGCGTGTCCAGGACCACGTAATCCGGACCGAGGTGGCCGATGCTCAGCATGTGACCGTTCACCGACAGGTGCATCCGCACGTCGGCGGAATGGGCGAGTTTTTCCTGGTTTACGGTGCTCATGATGCCAACCAAACAAGAGCTGCTTCGCCGAGCCGACCTTTATGCCCAACGTCACGGGCTGGTGCGGGGCGAACGGCTTGGGTTTGGTGTTCATGGTATCGTTCTTGTCGTAGAAAGCCATACCCAACCTGGTCGCCATGCCATCAAGATCCACGAGCGTGAGGAACCCTATCAACGTGAACGTAACGTTTACCTTCGCTTGTTGAGGCAGCCTGTCCGCCTCAGCCTCGGCAAACGCCCGCTGAAACGGATAAGGCCCTTGTTCCAGCCCGGTTGCCTTTTTAAAAACTCCTCAAATCTCATGAGATTCCTTCCCTATGGTTGTTTTCTCTCGGCCAAAACGGCAGCACGTACAAATTTTGCACTAACTGCCCAGTTGTTTTCGATCCTTTCCCTCAAATCTAAAATCACCAATCGCAAGTCAAGAATCATGAAGACTGTCGCGCTTCGCTTGTAGTGACATCCCCCAAATCCGCAATCCAATCTCCTAAATTCCTGCTCTCCGCTCCTGCCGGTCCCAAGACACTGGAGGCGCAGCTTGCGTGTTGCCATTCGTCACCGTCATCACTTCGAATCCTCGGGTTCGTGGGGGGCCTTGCTCTGCCATCCGCGCATCAAAGACGCAGACCCTCGCGGCTATCATTGATGTGCGGTGTGCCGCGGTCAAGGAGGAAAAAGGGAATCGTCATGGTCTCTTAGCGGCCGCTTAGGTCGCATGCCGTTCTATGATCTCGGTCAGCCGGTCCAGAATGGACAGGTCCGATTTGGCTTCGCAGAGAGGCTCCAACTGCTTGCGGATGTGATCGGTGTCCAGGAGGGTATGTTCTTGTCGTATGAAAATGCTCTCGACGTCCAGCCAGTCCTGGGGGCGGTTGGCGAATGCCTTGAGGATGATCAAGTCTTCGGCGGAACAGGTGATCAGTGAGCAGTCTTTGGCATATGCGAAGGCGCTGGCACGTTGCATCATTTCCGCTTCAAAGGGTATCGATGCCAAGGATAGGTCTACAGACACGCCATTGTGGGCGGACAGCAGTAGTACACGATTCTCCAAGGCAAATTTCTCGGCATCTGGAATGCGACTGGGAAACGCGTCCAGCAAGGCGCTGATGAAGGGCCTTTCGGAGCCGAAGCCGGTAAAGACGGATAGGTCTATGTCCTGGGTCATCCGCACCTGACCCCAGCGAAGCACGACGATACCACCAATAAAACAGAAAGGCCACTTCCTATTCTGTAGGAAGGTCTGGATCTCCAGGCCCGCTTGATAGAGTGGGTTCATGACGAAACTTAGGAACCGCGCCTAATTAAATGATCCATTTCTCATCTCATCTTCACGTCATCTTCAGCCGCTTCTCAATCGCAAAATCCTCCGCAGTAGCCCAACTACAACTCTGGTTTCGCTCAATCGGGCGCGACTGAAGCTGACGCAAATCTGAGCGATAATTGACCCATTTAATTAGGCGTGGCTCCTAAGAGGTTTCCGGTCTACACGCCGCAAACAAACGTTGCTGTTCCACCAGACCGCTAGACTGACGAGGCAGGCTGTGATCAAAAGCGCACTGAAGCATGCCGTCTACGAGATCTGCATTCAAGTCCATGTCGAAATTTTGCAGTTCCTGCGTTTTCACCTGCTGGAGGGCTGACTCAGCCTTTTGCCAGGTTTTTGCCCATTTTTCAAGATTTGAGGATTCAGTCGTCATGTACATATCATAGGGCGGGGCGGGCCGATGTGCAAGCTGCGCGGGGCATGCAAATTCGGAGATCGGAGATCGGATTTCGGAGTTTATCCATGCGGTGAGTTCGTTGGCTTCGATTCGACGGTCCCTTAGCGTCATCAGACCACACCGGCAATCCACATCACGTAGACCGCTGCAAACGAAGCGGCGCCTCCGACAAACGTGACGCCACCGTAGCCGAGGAGGGCCTCTTTCAGACTAAGCTTGCTGAGCGAAGTGCACACCCAGAAGTAGCTGCTGTTGACATACTTGATCATCACCGATCCTGAGCCAGCGGCGAGCATGGCGGCTTCCGGTGACAGACCGAGGGAATCGAGCATCGGCGCGACCAGAGAGGCCGCCGTGATCACGCCGACGGTGGTGGAGCCGGTGATCATGTTGCCGATGATGCCGATGACAAAAGGCAGTAGAATCGCCGGAAGCTCCTGGGTGACGAAGAAGGTCGAAATCGTATCGACGGCAGGCGTTCCCTTCAGAATCGCGCTCAGTGACCCACCCAATCCGGTCACGACCAGGATCATGGCCGATACGCGCAGGCCATCCTTCACCCAGAGGTCTTTCGCCTCTTTTTTCTGCTTCGGGTCTTTGATGTTCCGAAATGCCAGGCAGACGCCGATGGCCAGGGCCACAACCGGCCAACCGAGATAGTTGATCAGTTCACGCAGGGCGTTTTCTTCCGGCAGTATGAAACGCATCACGCTGGGCAGCGAGATCAAGAGGATGGGCACGACGATCGGCGCGTAGGCGCCCATGACGCTAGGTTCTGGACTCCCGGAGTCGACAGAGGAGAGCGACTCCGCGGCAAACTCGGGGGAGGGGAGTGTCTTAATGATCGGTCCGGCCACAAACTGACCCCATATCCAGGACGCCAGCGAACCGACGAGACAGGCAATGCTGCCGAAGAGAATGGTCTTGGCGATGTCGGCGCCCAACAGAGCGGCGGCGGCCAGCGGTCCCGGTGTCGGGGGCACGATGGCATGGGTCAATTGCAGCGCGCCCACCAGTCCGATGGACGTCACGCCGATGCTCACCTTCATGGCGTGGGCCGAGGCGTGCACGAGTGGATTCAAAATCACGTAGGCCACGTCTGAAAAAATGGCGATCCCGAGAATGAAGCCGGTCAGGGTCAACGCCAGCGGCATTCTCGTCGAACCCACGGCTTTCACCATCGACCGGGTAATGACCTGAATCGCGCCGGTGTGCTTCAAGGCCTCCGCGATGATCGAGCCGAGCACAATCACGACCCCAATCTTGCCGAGCGTCTTGCCGAAGCCGTGCTCGAACGCCTCAATGAAGTTGCCTTTCTGAATGCCCGGAATAATACCAAAGATCAAGATCGGCGTCAGCATGGCCAGAAACACGTGCCATTTCCATTTCGCGATGAGAAACAGCAGCAGCGCCAGGACGCCGACAAAGCCGAGCAGCGCGACGAGGTGATTGGTGACGACCGTCAAGTCTCGATCTCCAGGAAATCGAGTGCGGCACGCACACCCGCCTTCTCGTGTGCTACCCCGGCCAGGGACAACCCCATCTCGATGCCGCTGAGTGTCCCGGCCAGACTCAAATCGTTGAAATCCCCGAGATGGCCGATGCGAAACACCTTGCCCTTTAGTCGACCCAAGCCGGTACCGAGTGACATATCGAATCGCTTCCGGATGATTTCCCGAAGCGTGTCCGCGTTTTGGCCCTCGGGCACCAACACGGCGGTGGTGGAATTTGAGTATTCTTGCCGATTGGCGCAGAGATTCTCCAGTCCCCAGGCACCAACGGCGCGCCGCGTCGCCTCGGCCCAGCGTGCGTGTCGGGCAAACACCTGGTCCAGGCCTTCCCCCAATAGCATGTCCAGTGCTTCGTCCAGGCCAAAGAGCAGGCTGGTGGCCGGCGTATAGGGAAAGAATCCCTGTTCGATACTGTCCAGCAGGGGACGCCAGTCCCAATAGGACTTTGCCAAGCGGGCCGTCTCGGCTGCTTCGAGCGCTTTGACGCTGATGGCATTGAAGCTCAGTCCCGGCGGTAACATGAGTCCTTTTTGAGATCCACAGATGGTCACATCCACGCCCCAGTCGTCGTGACGGTAATCGGTACAGCCCAGGGACGAGATCGAATCCACGAAAAAGAGGGCGGGATGGTGTGCCAGGTCTATCGCCTTGCGGATTTCGGCGATTTGGCTGGTGGCCCCGATGGACGTTTCATTGTGCACCACCAGCACGGCTTTTATTCGGTGCTGTCGATCTTGGGATAGTTTCTCCTCGACGGCTGCCGGGTCGACTCCGTGGCGCCAGTCGCCCGTCACCCAATCGACCTCGAGTCCCAATGCCACGGCGACGTTTTTCCAGAGGGTTGCAAAGTGACCGGTCTCGAAGGCCAGCACGCGATCCTTAGGAGAGAGCGTATTGACCAGCGCGGCTTCCCATGCCCCCGTCCCCGACGCAGGATAGACGACGATCGATCCCGTCGCTTTAAATACCCGTCGCAAACGTCTCAGCAGGCTCCTAGTGAACTCCACGAATTCTGGGCCGCGGTGATCGATGAGTGGTCTGCTCATGGCCCGCATGATCCTGTCCGGCAGATTGGTGGGACCTGGAATCTGTAGAAAGTGTCTCCCGGATCTGTGAGCGCCTGTGTTCATCATTTTTCCTGTAATTGAATCGAGTGGTGTAGGTCTGCGTCTAATGGTAGAATGGTAGAGTATTTGATTTATGCATCGAAGCGTGATTATATCATCCGGGAAGAAGACGATTCAAGGGGCAATCGGTGGTGTGTCGCAGCAACTTGAAGCAGGTCGGCTACGGGGCGGCCCTCTATGCTCAAGATTTCGATCAGAAGATTCCTCGGGGCCATCGAGGTGCCGAGCTCATAGGCATTGAACCCTGGTTCATACTCTTTATGCCCTATTTAAG
The DNA here is from genome assembly GCA_022563885.1 of Planctomycetota bacterium. Taxonomy (GTDB): domain Bacteria; phylum Planctomycetota; class Phycisphaerae; order Sedimentisphaerales; family Anaerobacaceae; genus JAIPFM01. Next base: position 4,843 of record JADFMM010000183.1, read on the forward strand.
CGAGAAGCCTGTCGGTAATGATTACCGGACCGTGAAGACCTTTCGCTGTCCCAGTTACCCCGATAGGGAACAGACACTGGGCTATGTGATCAATGCCTGGCGCGAGCCCGGCCAGCCACTATTCGAACAGAATTCCTGGGTCTATCCCACTCCACTCACCAAGGTCCGCCGACCGGGGGAGAAGATCTACCTCGCGGACAACGCCTATGGAACGTGGCGTGCTATCATCAGGTCAGCCACTGATCCCGGCCTGGGACGAAACGATGTGTTTAGACCCAATCAGCTCCCCCATGTCCTTCCAGACCTGGACAGAAGCACCGATGGTACCCGCCGCGTCGCCAAACAGCGTCATCAGCAAGGGTGCAACGTGTTGTACTTGGACTGGCACGCAGCCTATGCACCGGCCGAGCGGATGACCCGAAACGAGTGGATGCTGGAGCGATAGTCAGGGACTGATGCTTGCCGTGGATGCTTGAACTTTGCGTAACCGTTCGCCGATCATTTCGAGCAGAGATCAACCGCAGAATACGGATTGCAGATGGGGTCGAGGTGAGCTTGTCACCTTGGGCTTTGCTCATTGCGCGGTACCAGATACAATATCGTGATTCAGTAGGGAAAACTCTTATTCTTGGACACAAATCCGAAGCACTAAATCCGAAATCCGAAACAATAACGAATGTTCAAAATAACAATTCCCAAAACAAAACAACAAATCTAAAGCATGTGGTGTTTGTCATTTCGGTGATTTGAATTTTGAATTTGTTTCGGATTTCGAGATTCGGATTTCGAGCTTTACTCAATGGATGCAACTGTTCATATGCTAGCACTTTTAGAGCGGTACTGGAAAAATCTACGATGTAGTACTCACGACTCGCCAGACTGATGGAAATAGCAACCCCGAAACCACAGGAATCCGGTTGGAGAAGACATGAGATTGATCAATGTGACGATGCTGGTAATGGCCGGTCTGACCTTCCCCGTGTCCGGCCAGACCGCAACCGGCGGCCTTCAGATTACCCACGGCCCCGTGCTTGGGGGGCCGGCGGCGACGTCCATGCAGATATGGGCACGGACCTCGCAGCCGGGAAGGTTTGGTGTGCGTTACGGTACCGATCCGGACCAACCGACGGACCGGCTAATGTCTGAGCCGACGTCCTTCGACCATGATCTGAGGGGCGTCGTGACACTCACCGATCTCAAGCCCGACACGCTCTACCACTACCGTGTCGAACCCGGATCGGGTGAGCGGTACCGCGGTTCGTTTCGGACACTGCCGACGGCTGAATCGGCACGCGATACCAAACTCAATCCCCGTGGCCTCTTCAATTTCAGCTTCGAGTACGCCTGCGGCAACAACCAAGATCCCGAGAGCGGGCTGGGGCCATCCCTGCCGACCTATGACACCCTCTTGCGCGACATCCGTGGCAAGGTCGATTTCGCCATTCTCAATGGCGACTGGCTCTACGAGGACATGCGCGACTATCCGCCGGCGGCGTGGCGGGATGATGTGGGTCTCGGCCCCGGGCAGGGCCCGGCCGTGGTCGAGGCGATGCCCAACATCGTGGGCGTCTGGCAGAACTACAAGGTCTATCACGAGCGAGGGAAGAATTTGGCCGAGTGGCATCGTCACGTACCGAGCCTCTACACCTTCGACGACCATGAATTGCTCAATGATATCTATGGAGCGGGCACAACGGGTTTCCGACATCGACGCGCCGTCTTTCGGGACATCGGCGTGCGGGCCTGGTACGATTATTTGGGCTGGGCCAATCCCGTGGCGCATGACCAGCCGCTTCACTTCGGCCGCGCCCAACTTGAGGCCGGCTCGGACATTCTGGTCGATCCGGCGGCCGACTTTACCCAAATCGATCTCACGCAGGCGGCGAATCTGCATGTCCACTGGGGCACACCCGATGCCGGCGTGAAGGACGTGCCGGCCGGCGATCTCGATGGCGGCGTGCCCAACGCAGGGGTGTACGCAATCGCCGAGGTGCTTGGTCCGCACAGGCTGCGCATCAAGCCGAAGGCCGTGGCCACCGGGACAAACGGATACTCCATCGGCCGTCGATCCTACGGGACCTTCAAGGTGTCGAACTGTCGATTTTTCCTGCTCGATACCCGTACCCATCGCCTGGTGCACGACCTGAAGAACCCCGCCAAGAAGGGCGTCTCCATGATCGGCATACAGCAGCGCAAGTGGTTGCTTGACTGGATGAGCAAGGGGGACGCCGATTTTTATTTCGTGGTGTCCTCGGTCAATTTCTCGATCCCGCATGTCGGCGGGGGCGGGGCGAACATCGAGCAGGGCGCCAAGGACGACGCCTGGACGGTCTTCCTGGACGAACGGGAGCAGTTGATCAATTTCTGGGATCGGATGGAGCAGCCGGTCTTTGTTCTCACCGGTGACCTACACAACAGTTTTGCGGTGAAGGTCACCGACAACGTGTGGGAGTTTGCCTCCGGCCCACACAATTCGGTCAACCACCGACCCGTCGACGAGGGCAACCGCCCGGTCAACGGGCCCTTCAAGTGGGGGCCGCGCGAGGTTGACATCCGCTGGTCGACCATTGCCATGGGTGACATCCCGCGATCGGCGCGGATGTTTCCCCACTTCTGCGTGGTCCAGGTCAACAACGTCTTCAACAATCCCAAGGAACTGGGCGGCAAACGGCTCGTCGCCTTCCCCCGTTCCCATGTGATCTTTCGGTACTACGATGGCCTGACCGGTGCATTCAAGTATGCCGAGACCATTCACGCGACGGGCCGATAGGTGACAACGTGCATGACACCGGAAAGACACCATCGGGGCCTATGTGGGAACCGACGTTCATGTTTCACCATCTCTCCAAAGGAGACTCCCAATGTTCTCCACGATTCGGCCGAAGACGCGACTAGTTGGACCGGTACTCGTACCGGTTCTGCTCAGCGTAGGTCTCGTGCTCTGTGTGGGCGCCGCCGACAGGCCCGATGAGACCGAGTTGCAGGTTGGATTCGCGCGGGTGAAGATAACGCCCGAAGCACCCATCCGCATGGCCGGCTACGCCTCGCGGAATAAGCCCTCCGAGGGCGTGCTGGCCGACCTGTATGCCAAGGCGATGGCGATTGCCGACGGGCGCGGGGAGCGTGCCGTCCTGATCACGGCGGACGTGATCGGCTTCAACGCCGCAGTGGCCGATGCCATCTGTGGCCGGATCATGGAAAAGACGACCCTCCAGCGCCGGCAGATCCTGCTGAACGCCTCACATACGCACACAGGACCGGTGATCGGCCTCCCGGGCGCGACTTCGTACGGACTCGAGGGGGAAGCGGCGGCGCGCGTCCATCGGTATGGTCTGAAACTGGCCGGCCAACTGGCCGATCTTGCGGTCGCAGCACTGGCCGATTTGCGGCCGTCCAAGGTCTCCTGGGGCGTCGGCTGGGCCGACTTCGTGATGAACCGGCGCGAGTTTACCGACAGGGGGGTGCGTCTAGGCTTCAACCCGCGGGGCTACGTCGACCGGAGCGTACCCGTGATGCGCGTCGATTCACCAGACGGCAAGCTGCGGGGATTGATGTTTGGCTGCGCCTGTCACAATACCACACTGACCGGCAAGCATTACCAGTTGTCGGCCGATTATGCCGGTTTTGCCCAGGCATATATCGAAGAGCGGCTTCCCGGCGTGCAGGCGATGTTCATGGCCGGTTGCGGTGGCAGCGCGAATCCCCATCCCCGCGGCACGGTCGAGGCGGTCGAGCAGCACGGCCGCAGCCTGGGGGCAGAAGTGTGTCGCGTCGCGGCCGAGGCGCTCTCGCCGGTGCGCGGGCCGTTACGTGTCGAACTCAAACTCGTCGATCTGCCGCTCGCGCCCGTCCCCCCACGCGAGCAGTTGGAAGAGATGATCGAAGGGCCGAGTTACATCGCCTTCAATGCCCGCAAGATGCTCGCCGCCCTCGACAAAAACGAGTCGCTCCCCACCGAGTATGCCGCCCCATTCGCCGTATGGCAGTTTGGCGGGGACCTCACCCTGGTCGCCCTTCCCGGCGAAGTGGTCAATGAGTACGTGCCGCTGCTGGAGTCCGTACTGGGACACCGCAAGCTGTGGATCGCCGCCTATGCAAACGACTGTTTCGGATACCTGCCCACCGCCAGGGTGCTGGCCGAAGGCGGCTATGAGACGCGCTGCCTCTACACGGCAACTGGGTTCTTCGCGCCCGAGGTGGAAGGCGTCGTTCTCGCCGAAGTTCGTCAGATGGCCGAGAAGGTCGGGCGGTCATTGCTCGATTGAGGTGTGGATCAAAATGGTCCGGCACCGGGCCTTCGACGAGACTCGTCCGGACGAACGGCCGCGTATCCTGGTCGTCGCCACGCACGGCGGGCCCAAAGAACGGTCCGCTCATATTGACGAGCAGTTGCTCCGCGACGAATTCGGCGACCTGATTGCCGGCTTCCACCATGTCGACAGCCGGCCGGATCCGGACACCGGAGCCTGTCATGGCCTGGACGAACTCAAGGAGGCCATCGCCCGTGAGGCCGCCGCCATCCCGTCGGTCGGCCGGTCGGTGCCCAAGAGCTGGAAGAACCTGCTCGACGCCCTGCAGAAGCGGAGCGAGAAAAACCCATACATCAGTTACAAGCAATTCTGCGCGCTCGCCCGGCGACACAAAGTCAGCAACGAACTCGCCAGCACCTACGCCGCGATCCTCAACGAACTGGGTTACCTGATTCACTACCAGGGCGATGAAGTCCTGCGGGACACGGTGATCCTCAAGCCGGAGTACATCAGCAAAGCCATCAGCTACGTGCTGGAGGACAGCGTCGCCAAAGAACAGCACGGCTTGGTCGAGCACCACCGCTTGAGCGATATCTGGAACGACTCCGCACGCCCCGAGCGGGACCGCTACCCGGACGAGCTGCACCGCATCTTCCTGCGGCTGATGGGCCGCTTCGACCTGTCGTACCAGGTCGTCATGCCAAAAGAAAACGACCCCGCAACCAGCCTTGTTTCCCAGCTCGTGCCCGGTGGGCGGCCGGAGAACTGGGAGCAGGACTGGTCGCCGCAGCCAGAGCAGGGTGATGCCGAGCGACGGCGGATCTGCCGCCTCGTGGATGTCGAAACCGGCCGCCCGGCGGAAGTCGAAGGGCTGTTGTATCGACTCATCGTGCGGCTGCACCGTTACTCGCTGGGCCGCCGGAACTACTTCGACAGCCGGCACTGGAAAACGGGCATGATCCTCGACGACGACTTCAACGGCCGGGCCTTCATCGAGGAGATCTCCGGCGACGTGCACGTCAGCGTGCGGGCCGCCTACCCCGATGGCTTTCTGGGGAGTCTCTGTGGCGAAATACGTTCGCTCGTGGACCAATTCTGGAAGGGACTCGACTGCCGGCTCAGCGTTCCGTGCCATGCGCCGTGTAGGGGACTGCACGAACTGGATGTGTTGGTCGAGACACGCCGTCGCGGGATTGCAGAAGTCCTGTGCCCTGTGTGCCGGAAGTTCTACGAAATCGATTCGTTGCTGGTGGCCGCCACACCGAAGCTGCCCATGGACGTCGTGGTGGCCGAGCTGACGAAGGTCAGGACCACGCTGGCTGACATGAAGAAGGCACAGGAGGAACTGGGAAGCGACGTCAAGCAGATGATCGGCCAGGCGAACGAACAGTTTGAGCTGATGATGAAGGCGATGACAAGTCTCGCGAAAGACGGCCCGCGTCTGTTTAGTTTCGAGCCAGTTGATCCAGGGTTCTGGGACAGACCGAAATGGATCGCCGAGAAGTTTCGGCTGACGCTTTGGTGTGAGCATTCACGGCTCCCGCTGCCTCTGCTGACCGGCGATGAGAGGCTTGGCGTCTATGAAATCGAGCTGGCCAGAGATTGGGTGAAGAAGTCTGCCCCCGTACTGAAAGTCCTGTTCAACACATTGAGCCTGGCGTTACCGATTGCCGGTTCGGGAGCAAAGTTGGCGGTTGATTCGGCGGTTTACAAAATGATCGAAGATCAATTGAAGTTCGGCAAATCGTGTATAGAGGGCTTCTTAAAGGGTGGGCATCAAATCGCCGATTGGCTTTCCAGCGGTGACGCGGCAGAACTCGACCGCGGAGGCGCGGTGCTTGCCGACGGAGCGACGCTTCGTGAATTGCATGCGCTTCTGAAAGAAAAAGACAAGACGGACAGTTTCGGCTCGCTGGTCCGCGTCCAAAACAAACGCCGCGAATTTCTCTGGGTGCATCCGCAGTTTAAGTCGGATTACTAGAGGTCGTGTATTTGGCGGGTGCCATGCCCACGCTTGCGTGGGCATGCAGGTCTATGGAGTGGGGTTGGCTTCGGAAGAGCATGCTTACGCAAGCGTAAGCATGGCACCCTGCTCACATGTTGACCCATTCCGACATGGGCTTTTCATATCGAAACCACTCCTCGATTCCTCCGAGCCGAAACGAACCGCAACATTTCAAACAGAGAAAGGCAGAATGATGGAGGCCAAGAATGGGCGACAGCAACTTCGTCATTGGACATTGTTGGATATTCTGCGGTTCAAAAGACATGTCGAGCCACGTCCCAACTCATTGGACCACGACGGCAGCACTTGGCTGCATGTCGTTCTGAAGGCATGAGATCCGACGAATAGTTTAGGCGGCCTGATCCGCGTCCAAAACAAACGACGCGAGTTCCTCTGGGTACATCCCCAGTTTAAGTCGGAGTACTAGAGGCGGTGGGTGCCATGCCCACGCTTGCGTGGGCATGCAGGTCTGGGCGGTGGGCTGGCTTGGAGAGAGCATGCTTACGCAAGCGTAAGCATGGCACCCCGCTCGAATGCCGACTCATTTTGTCACGGGCTCTAAGAATGTCCAATGGCGAAGTTGCTGTGGCTCACTCACTGTCCTTCGACATTCTGCGGTCTTGTCGATATTCTTCTGTTCAAACCACCCACGCTGTCACTTCTCAGCACCATTAGACGTGAACGGTTGCAAACGGTATAATCGGGACCGTCAATGAATGACCCCAACAAAACAACTCCGTGCCTCTACGCCTCCGTGAGAGAAAAGAGTCCACTCACACATGCTCTAAGGCAGCGGGATGGGAAATCACAACATTGGGAGGCCCATCTGATTTGGCGTCTGAAGGGATCGAGGGCCTTTACCCTCATCGAATTGCTGGTGGTCATCGCGATTATTGCGGTGCTGATGGCGGTTCTCATGCCGGCCCTGCGGGCGGCACGGGAGCTGGCCACCGGATCCGTCTGCCTGAACAATCAGAAATCGCTGACGGCGGCCTACGTGATGTATGCCGATGACAATGACGGTCGG
>JADFMM010000443.1 GCA_022563885.1 Planctomycetota bacterium
CCAGTTCTCGCTTTCGAGGGATTGCTCGATGCCCACGTCCTTGGCGCCAAATCCCACGAAGCCCTCGATGAGCTGATTCGCGTTCCAGATCCAAAGCTCATGCAGCTTGTAGGCCCGGTCGAAGGCATACTCGAGGGTGACGGGGATGCCGCCGCTGATCCACATGTCGGCTGCGTCAACGCCATGGAGATCATCCGCCAGACCCGAACCGTCGACGGTCTTCTCAGGCACGGAAATACCAAAGGTGCTGGAAGCTGAGGCAGTCACCGAGGGAATTGGATAAGCAATCGGTTCTACGGTGAATTGCCACACATTGCCCGCAAATACGGCAAAGTCCGGTGCACCGTTGACTTCATCGACCCGCCAAAAATACGTCTGACCGAATTCAAGCCGCGCGGGATCATAGGCGTTGGCCTCCTGACCCGAGCTGGCCAGAACGTCCATGGGGCTGTCTGGCGCGGCGGCGTTCACAGCGTCAAAGTCCGTTCCGAAGTAGACATTATGTGTCTTAGCGGATTCTCCGGGTTCCCAGCCAAGGATCGCGTCTCGCGACACATCCGGATCCTCATGGGCAGGGGTCGGTTCAGCAGCCTGGCCAGGCGGTACCCCCACCATGACCTGTACAACCTCTTCGGCGGTCAGCAGCCGGTCGTAGAATTGGACATCGTCCACAATGCCTATGAATTCGTCGCTCGGATTAGGTGGATCCCATTCCTGGCCGATCGACCACCGTGCCTGTCCTGCCGGATTTCCGGTGGCGGCCGCCGTGCCCACCAAAACGCCGTCGGTGTATGCGAATCCCGTGGCCAAATCTCTGGTATAGGCGATGTGATGCCACTCGCCGTCGTTGATCACGGGGGGGTACAGATTGAAGCCGTCCTCTTCCACCAACAAGACCCCCTGATCGACCCCAAAAATGAACTCGTGACTGCCACCCGTACCGTTCGACCCAATCAAGGTGCCATCATCCGTCTGGGTGGTGTTGATCCAGGCACTGACCGAAAAAGTGTTTGCCGTCAGGTGATCGGCGATACTGTTGATTTCGATGTAAGCGAAGTTGCCGTCCAATTCCACTGCCCCGCCGAAGACCCCGGGCACTCGCAGTGGGGCACCCTCGGGACCAAATTGGCCATGATTACCAAGGCCGGAGGAATCAAGGGCAGTTGTGCCCGACAATTCATCAAACTTCCACCAGCCGATGAGACCAGGCCGATTGGCCGCCTCGCTTCGGCTCCTCTGCCCCAAGCACAACGCCAAAGCAAACAGAATGAGATAGATCAGTTTTCTAGTCATAATTGACCTCCTTCGTGTAGCACCATTAGATTTTGAAATGCTTACGACGAGAAACATGAAGAATGAAGTGGGAATTGACTTGTACTTAGAGTGCCTATCAAAATGAATCGTAGCACCGAAAACGAGCGTTTTTGCGTCTGGCAAGGAAGGCGAAGCAGGCTATCCGAGGATAGTCGATGCAGCCTGACGCCGTCCAGACACAAAATAAGCCGCTTGAATGCAGAGTCATTTTGCGTAGGTGCTCCTAGACATGTTCCGTCCTCCATTCATAGGACCCATCGAAACAGAGGATCGATGAATCGCATCGCGAAACGGATTCAATCGGCCCGCTTATTCACAACGATCAAGAATACGTGGCCGTTCTCGGCTTTATCGACCCCGCTTGCTCCGAGTGTCGGACACCCCGAACGTGCATGAATCTAGGAAAGAATGGCTAGATACAAACCATGATAGCGACTGACAGACAAATTGTCAATTAGAGGTTGGTCTCGCGGGAACGGACGAACACGTGGGGAGGGGTGGTTCGGCACATCAAAAAAAGGCCTGTACCGATAGCTTCGGTACAGGCCCTGAAATAGTAAAAAACTAAAACTCTGTTGGACGCTGCCGGCCATGCAGGCCGTACTGTACCACCCAGCCGACAACACGGTTTAGTTGACGTCATCGGTGATCACGATGGCGTCGAACCCTACACCATCTTCACGCTTGGCGATCTCGATGGTGTTCGGCCCGGCCGACAAGGTCCAATTCACTACCGCCTGTCCGTGATCGTCGCTGTGAACCTCGTCCCAGGCCCAGCCACTCGGAGCGTCGATCCCGTTGAACCGCACCCAGCCCGTGCCGGGCTGATCCGGGTCTTCATGGGTCTGAGCCGTCGCCGTGGTGATCCGGACCCAGACGCCGTCACTGCCTTGCTCTTGGGCGCGCAACACGACTTTGTACGTTCCGCCGGCAGCGTTAAAGCTGTACGTGGCATGCCATTCAACTCCGGGGGCAAGGTCATTGTCGTCACCGTCTCCGTCCACTGAGCCGATGTACATGCCACCGGAAGCGGCCGGATCATCAAGAACTTTCCAACTGGCGCCTAAGACATCCGCGGCCTCAGCTTCAAGGAAAATCAGTTCAGGAACGGCAGGGGCCGCCTTATACAGGAGAATGTCGTCGACGAATAGGACACCCGAACCACCTTCAACACCAATGGTCAGTGTCGTGACAGCCTGCAGGTTCGCCCCGACCGAAGCTAAGTCAATATTCCACTGGGTAAAGAAGGGCGTGGAGATGGCACTCGCATCGCCGTCATAGACCACTTTGGAACCGTTGACCTTTAGATAGAACTGTCCGGTATTGCCAGAAGCACCAGAGAAGAACAGTACCAAGGTCTCCGCACCGCCGATGCTCCAGTCCATGGGCGCGTCAAACGTGCGCGTGGCTTCGGATTGGGCAGCAGCCGTATTGTCATAGTGGATGGGCAGGGATTGTCCACCCCCGTGAACATTGTCGGTCTCCGGAGAAAAGTCACCGGTTAGTGGATCGGCGCCCACGAGGGCACCGTTGTTGACCTCATCACCGAATCCGTCGATCCAGGTGGCCCAGATTTCGAGGAATTCCGCGTCTTTATAGCTCTCCATGTCATCGATGACAATGGCATCCGCCATCGTGAAGTTCCAGACGGTGCCTTCCCAGGTGCTGGGGTCCATGGCCTCATTGACCTCATCCACGCGCCAGGCATAGCTCTGGCCCAATTGCAGATCCACCGCCAGCGAATCGAAACTGCTCTCACTGACACTGGCGGCCAGGGACAGGCTGCCGGCATCGGTCCCAACGTAGACATCGTGGTGATCGGCCTCTCGGCCATTACGGCCCCACGCCAATGTCACATCGGGGGCCACATCGGT
>JADFMM010000444.1 GCA_022563885.1 Planctomycetota bacterium
AAATCCACCGCCTTCGCGTACGGCCCTCTCTTGGCGATATCGCACGTGTGGCCACCCATCAGAGGAAAGCGTCATCCACTCAGTGGCGACAAGGGCGCCGCAGTGACGACGGGAGCCGCGCAGTGATTGCATTCGTCAGTCGCCGTTGGTATGGGTATCGCTGCAACGAAATTGCCGAAATGCTTGGATACACAAGTGTCTCCAGCATCAGCCGGTCTGTTCGACACGTAGAAACCAACATAGACAAGTACCAAGAACTCTTGGGCTTGCTTAAAAAGAGGTTGGCGCCGCATGCAAGAAAGGCTATTCACTAATCAAGCTCTGACCCCAAAAACGCTGACCCCTGACCCCAAAAACGCTTGTTGATAAGGCGACCGCTCTGTGGGTCGCCGACCTTCTGGACGACGCCCACGCAAAGCTTGCGGCGGTCGGTTTAGTGGAGCCAAGGGTAAATTCGACGTTGGGCAACTTCCTGGATGCGTACCTCGGTGGCCGCAAGGACTTAAAGCCCAACAGCCTGATTGTCTACGGCCACACGCGCCGGACTCTGGTGGGTTTCTTCGGCGACGATAAGCCCTTGCGGGCGATCACTGAGGATGACGCCAAGGCATGGAGACAGTACTTGGTTGATCAGGGACTTTCCGAAGCTACCGTTTGCAAGCGGTGTGGTAACGCCAAGGTGTTCTTCGGCGTGGCCGTCAAGCGCAAGCTGATTGCAGACAACCCATTCACCGAACTGGAATCGGGATCGGTGGCGAACAAGAGTCGACAGTACTTCCTGAAGCCGGAGGACGCCCAGAAGGTACTAGATGCCTGTCCTGATGCTGAGTGGCGTCTGATCTTCGCACTGTGCCGCTACGGTGGCCTCCGCTGTCCCAGTGAGGTTTTGGTTCTACGCTGGGACGACGTGGACTGGGAGGACGGACGGTTACACATCACTAGCCCCAAGACCGAGCGATATGAGGGTAGAGGGTCCAGGGACATACCGATGTTCCCCGAACTACGAACGGCCCTTATGGATGTATTCGATCAGGCTGATGAAGGTGCCGAGTTCTGCATCACCCGGTATCGGGGTGCTAACGTCAATCTTCGCACACAGTTTGATGAGGATCATCCGCCGGGCGGGGTTGACTGCTTGGCCCAGGCTATTCCAAAATCTTCGGGCCACCAGGGAGAGTGAGTTGGCCGCGATCTACCCACTGCACGTCGTGACGGCTTGGATTGGCAACACCGCGCGGATAGCCGAGAAGCATTACCTTCAGGTGCCTCCGGAATTCTTCCAGCAGGGGGCGGAGAATCCGGTAGGGTCAGGAAAAAGCGCACAGAATCCGGCACAGTACCCGGCGGTACAGGGTAGTAAGGGGCAGAAGGGTACCCTCGATAAAGACCCCGAAAATGCACTTTTGCAGGTTGGTACCGGTGCTTACAACCCCCTACGTAAACACCTGATGGAGACGGGGGGAATCGAACCCCCATTTGCGCGATGCGACCGCGCCGTGATCCCATTACACCACGTCCCCGATGATTTGCCCAACAGCACATTGTACCCATCGGAGGGCCAATGACAAGCCTAGAAAAAGGGGGGCATGGCTCAGTGGAGGGCCCCGACGTCGATCGTTGTTGTAATCGATTCGGTGAATTGGCTCCATAGGGTCTTCGACGACGACAACGACAGGCGCTTCGCTGACAACGACCACGACGGTGAGCTCTGCACACCAGACGATTCCAGATTCAGAAAAAAGGGCCTGTGTCATTCGAGACACAGGCCCCGAGGTTATCGATGGTCTATATTCTAGGGTTCGTTATGGCCTGTCAAAGGGTACTGTTCGACCGGCGAGTGAGGCGACTTCCTCCAGTGACAACGCTCGGCCGTAGATGCGGACATCGTCGAGCAAACCGCTGAAGAACGCCTCCGGCCCCGTGTTGCCACTGTTGGAGCGGGCCCCAATATAGGTATTCTGGGTCGCGTTAGCAACAGTGCCGCCATCGTCAATCGCCACATCCACCGAACCGTTCACGTAGACCGTACGCCGACCGGCCTCCATATCGTACACGGCCGCAACATGCACCCACTGGCCGAAGGCTGTGGTAATGTCGATGTTGCCGCGGGGATCGTCCGGGCCATCTGTCCCGCGGGTCGTGAAGGTCAGGTTCGGATTGCCCGAGTGGCGACGCAATTGCCAACCCACACCACTCTCGCCGCGCTTGCCAAGCAGGGCGTGGCCCCAGTTGCTGTTGAATTCGGTGATGTTGGCCCACACCGAAAGGGAGAAGCTGCCGGGGAAATTAAAGACGTCGCTGGCACCGAGATCCACGGCGGCGTCGATCCCATTGAGGCTCAGGACCTGACCGCGGGCCGGATCATTCTCGAAGACGGGATTTCCCACGGCCGAGCCGTGCAGGCCGTTGCCGGAGGCATCCTGATAGTCCCCATCGAGCGGATAATGGGCCAGAAGACCGGCAGTCCCCGGATCGACCGGATTGACCAAGTCACGGGCAGCACCCGTCAGGACGATGTCGTCAATGTAAACAACGCCCGCACCGCCACCGTCGACACCAATGGTCAATGCGGTGACGCGGCTCAGATCCGTGCCGGTCACCGCCGACAGGGGTATGTACCACTTACTCCAACCGAAGGACATCAGATCGGCCGGATCCCCGTCATAGGCGATTTTGGCGTCGTTGATCTTGACGTACAATGCGCCGCCCGTATTATTCGAGCTGCCCTGGAAGAAGAGCACCAGGGCCGCAACACCATGCCTGGTCCAATCCATCGGGGCGTCGAAGGTACGCGTCGCCTCGGACTGGGCGGCAGCGCCATTGTCATAGTCCATGGGAAGGGATTGATTGCCGCCATGGACGATGTCGGTCTCCGGGATCCCTGCTACGCCACCCACCAGGGAACCATTGGCTGGATCGTCAAATCCATCGACCCAGGTGGCCCAGATCTCGAGGAATTCCGCGTCCGCATAGCTCTCCATGTCGTCGATGACGATGGTATCCGCCGTCGTAAAGCTCCAGACAGTGCCTTCCCAGGTACTGGGGTCCATGACGTCATTGATCTCATCCACACGCCAGTGGTAGGTCTGACCCAGTTGCAGATCCAATGCCTGGGTATCCAGGCTGCTTTCGTTAACCGTAGCGGCGGAGGAAAGGGTTCCGGGGTCTGACCCGATGAAAACCT
>JADFMM010000184.1 GCA_022563885.1 Planctomycetota bacterium
TACTGATTACTGATTACTGATTACTGATTACTGATTACTTCAACTGTGGGAACCCTAGATCAGTGGCGTTCATGCCGAAAAGTACACGAATCCGGTATCTACATGCGATAGCCCTGTCAGCCCATCCTGAACCGTTGAACTGTGAACCTGATTTGACTATAATCACGCCCGTCAAATCGGAACAAACCGATCAGGAAGTCAACAGGGGGCCTTTAAAGGAGATTCTCCCCATGCCAACGGTTAAAGATGTCGTCGTCAAGGAACCCACGGAGGAGGAAGCCAACACCTGCAAGAACTGGCCCATCTGGCGCAGCGAGCCCAGCACCTTTGAATGGACCTACACGGAGAAAGAGACCTGCCTACTGATCGAAGGAAAGGTCACAGTGTCCGACGGCCAAGACTCCGTCAGCTTTGCCAAGGGGGACATGGTCATCTTCCCGAAGGAGCTTGAGTGCACCTGGAATGTGCACGAGGCCGTCACGAAGTACTACAATTTTAGTTAGAAGTCATCCCAACACTCAATCCAGGTGTGACCGCCAAAGTCGCTCGACATAGTCCCTAGCACCTCGCTCGATCTCTTCGGCGTCGGCGACCGTCTCCCGCATCTCTGCCACTCGATCCCACTGGGGTGGACCATCGGTCCCGACGCCGGCGTGCCAGTAGTGCCGGCAGCTCTTGATGCTCACGAAGGCGGGCAGCTTCGATAACAAATGCCGGACCGTGGCGAAGATTTCCTCGGGGTCGTCCTGTATGGCCGCCCCCGGTAATCCCATCGCCCGTACGACCTCCAAGATGTCCCAGGAACGACGCACCCCCTTGCGGGTCAGTATCGATAGGTCGTTGTCTTCGCAGACGAAGAGCAGGGGCAGTCGATGCGTGGCGGCAAAACCGAAGGCGGTCAATGCGTAGTCCTCCTCCGATCCCGCATCACCGAAGTAGACGACGGTGGGACGGTGCGTGGCCAGGGCGTATCCGGTGGCCAGGGGAATGTGCTCGCCAATGAAACCGTGGTAGGGAAAGGTGGGTATGCTCGCGTCGTAGATAGAGGGGCATCCGCCCCGCCCCCCGCAGGAGCCGGTTGATAGGCCCAGGAGTTCGTCCCGCAACATGGCGGGGTCGCCACCGTGGGAGAGATAGATGGCATGGCAGCGGTGCTGATTGAAAACGGGAAATCCGCCCGTGAGTTCGGACACGGTCGCCGGTGTCGATTCCTGACCGATGGCAAGATAGATGGTGCCGGGGATCAGTTTTCTTTCGAAGGCATCTGCGACCTTATGCTCAAAGTAGCGCGCCAGGCACATTTTCTGGAACACTGCTCGCCGATCAAAGGCAATCGCTTGCACGCCCTCCAAGTCTTTTCTGCCCGCAGTGAGTGTTCTGGTCATAACAGGGGTCTGCACCTCACAATCGTGATTCTGAACAAGCGCTTCGTCGAGCCCGCGCATGCACGTGTTCAACTACTGGGCGCACAGGACAGTTCGCAGCCGGTTTCAATAGCCAGGAGGTCATCAACGCAACATTCGTGCCAAACCATGTCATCAACGGAAGACCCTAATGATCAAAGTAGAGCAATTGCATTTAGCGTGCCAACAGGAGGGCCAAGGTCAGGTAGATGGTCACACTGATGGAGTCGTTGGCCGTGGTGACAATCGGACCGGAGCTGATGGCCGGATCGATGCCGATACTGCGAAAGAGAAAGGGCAGCACCAGACCGAGCGTGGTGGAGACCATGATCGCGAAGAACATGGCTAAGCCCAAGGGGAAGACCAGCGTAAAAAGCGGTGCCGAGCCTGCCGAGGCGCCATAGTGGTAGAACGCGGCGCAAACCATGGCACCCAATACGCCACAACTCGTCGCCACCAGTGCGGCGATACGTACCTCCCGCATGAAGACCTGCCCAAAACGTAGGGCGGCCAAGTGGCCTGTGGCCAGGCCCGACATGACGATGGCTGATGTCTGCAGCCCCGTGTTGCCACTGATCGCCGCCACCATGGGACAAAAAAGGACGGCGGACGCGAAGGTGGCGCCAAGCTGGGTCTGAAACGCCTTCATCACCACGGCAGTGACAAGCGTGCCGAGCAGGCAGGGCAAGATCCAGGTCAAGCGAATGCGAGCGGCATGAAAGGCTGAAAAGCTGTCCAATTCGTCTGCGTCGGTACCGGCCATCGTATAGAGGTCTTCTTGGGCCTCTTCTTCGGCGACTTCAATGACGCGGTCCGCCGTAATCCGGCCGACCAAGCGGTTCTGAGGGTCTAGGACCGGCACAACGATCAAGTCGTTTTTGCTGAAGATATTGCGTACCTCTTCTTGGTCGGTGTCGGTGTATACGGTGATCGTGTCTCGATCGACCAGCGTGCCGAGAGGCGAGTCGGCGGGCCGGGTGAGCAATGACCTCAGCCGAACATCCCCAACGAAAGATTCGTCTTCCTCCACGACGAAGACCGTGTAGAAGTCCTCGTCGATCTCGGCGGCTCGTATCTGTTCGACCGCTGCGGCCACCGTTCCGTGGACGGGCACGGCGATGACAACCGGATCCATGATGCCGCCTGCCGAATCCTCCGAGTATTGCATCAGTCCCAGGATTTCAGCCGACTCTTCCGTATCAAGACTGTTGAGCACCTGTTGGGCGGCCTGTTCGGGGAGTTCGGCGAGCAGATCCGCGGCATCGTCGGGATCCAACTCCGAGAAGATGGTCTTGAGTTCGGTGTGCTCCAGGAGATCGAAGACTTCGTCCCGCGTCGCCTCGTTGACCTTCTCCAGGACTTCAGCCGCCATGGGTCGATCGAGGGCGCGAAAGAGGGTGCGGCGCTCGGGATTGCTCACCAGCTCGACGATCTCGGCGATGTCGCTGCTGCGCTGGTCCCGCAGGAGGTCGGGCAGACCTGGGGCCGACGGTTCCTCGAGCAGCAATTCAATCTGCTGGAGCAGAATCTGCTGTCTTAGCTGTTTCTTGTCTTCCGTCATGCCTGTCCTGCTCTTAGTAGAAGTCACTGCCGGTGAATCCGGTGACCGAGGATCGCATCATACTTTAAGACAGGATAGGGGGCAACAGGGAGGGGGCTCAGTAATCGGTAGTCGGTAGTCGGTAGTCGGTCCTCAGTGAGCGGTTTGGGCTAGAGACTGATTACTGCCTGCCCTGTCTTCGACTCTGAGGGACGAGCCCTCTGGCTCAGACTCGAATGAGAGCGAAGTCGAAGGGATCACGGATCACGGATTACAGAACACTAGTCACTAGCGCCAGCAGTCTGTCGAGCATTTCCCGGATGGTCATGGTTTCATTGCCGCCGATGTTGTAGACCTTGCTCAGGGGGTAGGGGGAGGCGGGACGGAGAGGATTGTCTTCCGTGATCGGCACACAACCGGTGCAGTCTCAGACTACCGTCCAGACCAGATTTTGGGCCTGAGTAGTGGCGCTTTCCTGAGTACTTTCATGCCGCCGTCGCGGCTAAGTTGCTCCAGGGAAGCCACTGTTTTCCTGGTATTTTTACTTGGAGGAGTTGATTTAAATAGCTTAGAATCTTTCATTTGATGTCATGGGATGAATTAGACACTCTAACAAAACCGTCGTGTCGGCCCGAGGCCGAGCGAAGGGGCCATCTGCAAGGCGGCCGAAGCCAGCAGGGTTTTGTTAGAGTGTCTTAGTGTGAATGCAGAGAATTGAGACATGGAAAAACGTGATTTGTCCAACGGTGATCGGAATTTCTATAAAGAAAACGGCTATTTGCACATTCCGAAGTTTTTCGATGAGGACTATTGTAAGAAGCTAATGGACGAAGCTGAACGAGTGGCGGCAGGTGACTATCGTTTTTATCTTACGATGCATAAAGAGTCTGAGTTGTTTTTGGAGACTTTACGCCATCCGGCTATTCTCAGGGTGTTGGATCAGTTGCAAAGTGCCCGTATGATTCCAATTGGTTCTGTTTATTTTTTCTGTAAACCTGGTAATAAACGAGAGCAGGGTTCTGTTTGGCATCAAGACAATTATGCAGCTAAAGCTCCAGAGGGAAGCTATTTTGTGTGTGCGATTGCATTGGACGATGCTGATATTGATAACGGCAGTCTTATTGTGTTTCCGGGCACACACAAACTGGGAAATCTGCCTTCGCAACCGAAGAAGAATATTGAAAGACTGGAAAGCGGAGAGATCAAAGTTTACCCGGTAGGCAATCCTACGGAAGTCCCAGAAGGCTACGAACAAAAGCAACTTACTTATAAACGTGGAGATTTGATACTGATTCACGGATTGCTTTTACACGGGGCATTCCCCAACCTTTCAAAAGACCGGTGGCGCCGAAAGCTCTATATGCACTACATCAAGGATGGAGACCCCTTCTGGCCTGGCTGGAATGCACGCCGTTCGTTGATCGATCGTGGCGATTTTAATGACGCTACGCCACTGGGGTCGGACCTGACTAAGGAATCAGCGATTGTCTAGAGATGCATACGGTCAAGTAATCAGTAATCAGTAGTAATCAGTAATCAGTAATCAGTAGTCGGTCCTCAGTGGGAGGTTTGGGGAAAAACCGACTACCGACTACTGGCTACCGAAAGGCCCTGCCGATAGTGCTCGCGCCAGTAGTCCAGGGTATCGATGAGCGTCTGCTCAAACTTGATTTTCGGTCGCCAGCCGGTGACCCGGGTAAACTTGTCGATACAGGGAATCTGCAATGTCACGTCCGAGGGGCGGAGGCGGGCAGGATCGACTTCGACCCGAATGTCCCTCAGACTGGATAGCGCCAGGAGTCTGTCGAGCATTTCCCGGATGGTCATGGTCTCGTTGCCGCCAATGTTGTAGACCTCGCCCGGCTCACACTCATTGACGAGTTGCCAATAGGCGCGGACCGCGTCCCGCACATCTGAAAAGGTGCGGACGCTGTCTAGGTTGCCGACGCTCAGGATCGGCTTGGTGAGACCCGCCTCCATGGCGGCAATCTGCTTGGCAAAGTTAGAGACGACAAACACCTCTCCCCGCCGGGGACCCGTATGGGTAAACATGCGACTGCGGATGGTCTTTATCTGCCATGAGAGCCAGTACTGCAGGGCCAGCATGTCTTCTCCGACCTTGCTCACGGCGTAGGGAGAGGCGGGACGCAGGGGATTGTCTTCGGTGATCGGCACCTCGTCGGCGCGAACCTGGCCGTAGACCTCGGAGGAACTGCAGATGTGAATCACCGGGTCATAGCCCTGTTCGTCTTTGAGCTGACGCACGACCTCCAGCAGATTACAGGTGCCCACGACGTTGGTCTCGAGGGTATCCACCGGCGCGATGAAGCTGAAGTCGACATAGGACTGGGCCGCCAGATGGAAGATAAAGTCGGGTCGAAACTCGGCGAGAAGCCTTCGCAGCGACGGCATATCGAGAAGATTGCCATAGTGCAACTGAATCCTCTCTACGATGCCTGTGATGTGGTCTCTGGGGGACCGCCAGCGAATGAGTCCGCCCACCTCCACCTCGGCATGGTTTTCCAGGATATACTCTGCCAGATGACTCCCCACGAATCCGGTGATGCCGGTGATCAGCGCCCTCATGTCTCAGTTCCTCCTTGAATTTGAGTTCAATGGTTCAACTTTGGCAAAAGTAGAATGGCGTCCATCTTTATCGACAAAGGGAGTTCATTTTTAATAACTTATTGTGTGGTAATGAGTTAGCATTCCGTCAGTGCCATTCAAGTCTGACCCTAAATAGCCCTGAACTAATGGATACTCAATACTCATTTAATGCACATAGGGCGCCAGGCAATCATTGAGTATCCATCATGAAGATGATTACCTAGTTTCATTCGATGAACAAATATTATTTCAACTTGGTTTTTTTTCTCAAGTTCTCTTAACTTGGGTAAGAACCCTTCAAGATAACCTCGTTTTTTATGATACTGAATGGCTAACGAATCCAATAAATCATTCTCATCATAAAGTTCGAGTACGGGTTCTACATGAACACAAATTTTAGGGGACTTATCGAGTATGAATTCAATGAATGCCTCATAATTTTCACCCAGCTGTTCTAAAGCTGTAGATGTCATAATAGCACTATTTCTGGCCAAATGAAAGTTGTAATCCGGATTGAACAAATCAAAATTATATCCGGTAAGATTCCATCCAAATTTCATAGCTAAATTTTTTAAAATCTTCTGAGAGGCAGCGGCCCAATCCAATCCATGTAGTTTCTTAGATGGAAATATTTTTGCAAGAAGAGCTAAATTTAATCCAGTACCGCAACCAAATTCATATATTTCCTCAACGTCATTAAAAAACTGACGGTAAACCCAATGTCGTAAAACGGTAAATACATTGATTTCAAATTCATTATCAATTGGCTTAATAAACTCTCCATCTAATCTTATATAGGGACTTTGTTTGAAATACTTTGGCTTGAGTTTTTCAATATTGTAATTTCCTTCAACAAAGTCTTGCGCATTTTCAGACCAACCCTTTTCCCAGATATCTTTGCGGTGACTCCCAACCACTGAGTGAGGATTATCCTCTAATATTTTAAGTGTATTAAGAATAACTTGATTGTTTTCTTTGACTGTAAGTCTTTGATAACTAAAATTATATTTTTCAATCTCCTTCAAACAAGCATTTGGAAAACCATGAATTGATTCTAATCCGAACATTCTTAAAAAATCAGAGCACTTAAGCTGCGTATTTTCTAGGGAAGAAGAGTTCAGGTAGATTTGATTATTTTCTGCAACACTGTGAGACCCGGTTGCGTTATTAGAATATTTACTTTGGCACTCTTCAAGAGTTTCGCTGATATAAACCAGCTTTGTATCCCCAACTTTCAAAAACTCATTTGTGGAAACATAATATTTTAGAAACTTTTGATTACAATTGTCTAAGACGACTTTTCGATATTCTGGGGATACCTTCATGCGGAATCTTATATCGATAGAAACTCGGGTTTTCCCTCCTCGCTTTATAGTCTGATGAAGGGTTGTAGGATCTGAAAAATATAAATGACCAAGAGTAGGGTTGACGTCTATTTTTGAAAAGTGCTTTCCAATTTCTAGACCTTCGTCGTAGTCGTTAAGAATCTTTAAATGACTTTCTCCAATATCCTTGGGTGGCGAGAACCATTGAAGAGTTGTGTTTTCAATGTCCCCAAGAATTGGAATATTTACTAATATCATGTCCGAAGGTTCACCTACCCATGTATCACTATGCGGTTTTGAAGAATCATATGACCTTTGCTCTCGATTTATAACTTTGCCATCTACAATCCGAACATTTAGGGGCATTTGCCAAAACTCGGTGAGATCTAAGAAACCTAAATCATAGAATAACCGTGACACAGATTTATGAAGTAGATTAAATTCTAGCGTAGTCTCGTGCTTGCATAACAAAACACCATTAGGTGTTTTGTTATGCAATGTTTTTGAGCTACACTCTAATTTATCGAGTACTTCCGACTGCGTAAGGTTAGTATTTCCTTCGTTAAAGCAAACAGATATGTAATCACTTGTGAGTCTTTGTATGTTTCTTATAGTTTCCTTCGAAGCGCAATGGTCTAAAAAAACATCATCATTTAGTTTGTTTTCATGGGGGACTATTTTTGCAATTTTTGCGAACCTCTCTTGCCTTTGATTGAAGAAATCTTCACTTCTATTGGATACTGTACTTCTCATATGATATTCTTTATCTTTATTAGACTTTCATTAACTAATCCTGTATAAGCCGCAATTCCTTGAACAGCAATTAAGCCTTCCGGCTTACAAGCCATAAAAAGATGAATCGCTACGCGATGTTTTTTTTATTAGGTTTTTTAGGCATAGGCATGATCTGAATAGTGGGGTGAGCCGCCTGCATGGCAAAGTTGGAGACGACGAAGACCTCTCCGCGGCGGGGACCGGTGTGGGTAAACATGCGGCTGCGGATGGTCTTAATCTGCCATGATAGCCAGTACTGCAAGGCCAGCATGTCTTCTCCGACCTTACTCACGGCGTAGGGGGGAGGCGGGACGCAGCGGATTGTCTTCCGTGATGGGCACCTCGTCGGCACGAACCTGGCCGTAGACCTCGGAGGAACTACAGATGTGAACCACCGGGTCATAGCCCTGTTCGGCCTTGAGCTGACGCACGACGTCCAACAGATTGCCCGTCCCCACGACGTTGGTCTCGAGGGTAGCCACCGGCGCGATGAAGCTGAAGTCGACGTAGGACTGGGCCGCCAGGTGAAAGATAAAGTCGGGCTTAAACTCGGCGAGAAGCCTGCGCAGCGACGGCATGTCGAGAAGATTGCCGTAGTGCAACTGAATCCTCTCTACGATGCCGGTGATGTGCTCTCTAGGAGATCGCCAGCGAATGAGCCCGGCCACCTCTACCTGGGGATGGTGTTCCAGGATGTACTCTGCCAGGTGACTCCCCACGAATCCGGTGATGCCGGTGATCAGTGCCCTCATTGTCTCGGTGTCCTCCTTGAAATTGGGCTCAAAACCTTAATTCTCGATCGTTAATCCCTTGCGAGCGTCCATGGATCCATCACTCATACAATGACTCACGGATTCAGCGCTGCGAAGCGTGGTCATCACCGTTATTCCGTTAACGCCTCCATGTGTACAGGGAAGCAGCGATGATGTCAATGCGCGAGGCCCGAGCGGCGTCGGATTCAACCCGCAACGGCGACACCTGTCTCCCGACCAGACGTGCCCGAGGTCACTCGATGAGTCCACTGTCGCCACACGCGGCGATAAGCAGATTCCACGTAACACATGAAATTCTTACCATCGCACAGCCCCCCCGCCATGTTCATCCGCGCCCGTAGCGACGCTCGAATCCGTGCCAGTGAGTTTGGGTCCGCGCCCAATGCCAAGGCCTTCATCACGTACTGTGCCTCGGTATGGCTCGCAAAACAGCCCAACTCGGTCCGCTCCAAGAATGAGGCCGTCATCCGCGACACCCAATAGGCCTTGTCTCGAACGAGTGTGACAATCGGCAAGCCCATCCAGAGCGTCTCGAAGCTGGTCACGCTGCCGCCAAAGGGGGAGGTATCCAGGGCAATGTCGGCGTCGTTGTACAGCGCCAGGTGGTGACCACGCGGCTGCCAACCGTGGAACCGAAGCCTGTCTGCCGAGATGCCCAGCTTTCTGAATCGCTGTGCAAAATGGGCCTGAACCGAAGCGTTCTCCGCGCCGCGAAACTTCAGCATCAGACGACTACTGGGGGCGCGTCTGAGGATCTCTGCCCAGAGGGCGAGGGTTTTCTCTGAAATCTTGCAACTGTTGTTGAAACTGGCATAGGTGACATAGCCATTCTTGAGCATCGGCAAAGGGCCGATGTCGGGCGTGCCCTGAGGAGGCTGGTAACAGTGCTGACCGCCCTCCAGGTACAGGGGACGCTCCGTGTAGTATGCTTCCGTCGCCGGTCCATCGATCCATCGGTCGGTCAGGCGGTAGTCAATTTGCGCCAGACCGGTGGTGCTCGCTGCCCCATATTCGATTTGAATGGGGG
Organism: Planctomycetota bacterium; assembly: GCA_022563885.1. GTDB lineage: Bacteria > Planctomycetota > Phycisphaerae > Sedimentisphaerales > Anaerobacaceae > JAIPFM01. The sequence continues at coordinate 9,450 of JADFMM010000184.1, forward strand.
CCGCCTTATAGGCAAATGCGGGCAAGCGATTGTCCACGGTATGTCCACCCACCGCGACCAAAATATCGATCTGATCCTCCTGGACCAGGTTGGCGAGGGCTCGATGACTCAGTTGACGAACATCCCGATAGGTGTCGAATTTTTGGGCAAAACGGGCGGTGACCTCATCCGGCACACGGACATGACCGTAGCCAAAGAGCTCAAAGCCCTGCCGATCGCGCCAATCCAAATAAGGTTCGAAATTGTATGCGGCCGAATGCCTGCGGAATTCCGAGGAGACGTAGCCAATGCGCAGGCGCCGATCGGGATCGGGGTCATTGGGGTGATGCACACGGGCAAGGTCCGTAGAGGCATGACGTCGAGCCCACTGCTCGTGGGCCGCACGGACGTGTGCAGGCGCCTCGTCCGCTAGATAGCTCAGACTATAGAGATAGTTGGACCCGAGCAGCGCATTCTCGGGACTCAGTTCCGTGGCCTTCTTGAGCAAGGTGACGCCCTCGCGTGTTCGACCTAGGCGAATGAGATCCGTGCCATGACTCGCGCAGACACCCGCGTGCTCTGGCAAAACGGCATACGCCCGCTCGAAATGCGACATGGCCTCCGCCGTGCGATTCGTGAGAGTACAGATGCGTCCCAGTTCATAGGAGATGAGGCCATGCGGACAGACCTGCAAGGTCCACTCGTACCACTGCTGCGACGCCTCCCAGTCCTTTAGGCCAAAAAAGGTCAGACCCAAGAGGAAACAGGTTTCAGCAGAACACAGTCCCGCCGCGGCTGTCTCGGCAAGCGGCTCCAGTGCGTCCGCGCTGAGCCATTGACGAGCCTGTTGGGGTTTTCCGGCCGAAACGCAGGCGTAGGCCTCCGATAGAAAGTGCGGCATCTCTTCCGTCACCATGAAGCGAAAGGTGTCTCCCGGACCGGGGACGAATGTCAGCCGTGACGACAGCGATCGCGTGCTAGGCTCTGTCTGAGGATTGCCCTCATGACAGGTGAGATAGGTCTCTAGGGGTTTCATGATGGGGTCGATTCACTGTGATGGGAACAGGCTCGATCGCCGAGGGGGACTGACAGTAGTCCTCCCAAATGGCACGGTATGCGTGCTCCACGTGTCGGGCGTAGCGAGGCGCGTCGCAGAGGACCGATGCCTCCATGCGGGGACGACAACTCGCCCTGATCAGGGCGAGGCTCTCGGTCCCGCCCGCCAGCGCCACAGCCTTAGCGACGTACGCCTGCTCGGAGTGGGCGACGAAGAAAGACAGGCCCACCCGTGTCAGGATCGAAAGTCCAAAGTGGGAGGTGTGGCGGCGTCCGGTCAATGTCACCATGGGGACACCCATCCAGAGGCCCTCGAGTGTCGTCAAGAAGCCATTATAGGGGTAGGTATCCAGAGCGATGTCGACCTCGTTGTAGAGCGCAAAATGGGCCTTCAACCCCAGCATGGGTCGTACGGTCACCCGCTGCGGGTCGAGACCCGCCTGTGAGAACTCGGTGAGGAGCCTCTCTACCAAGGGCTTGTCCCCCCCTCCGGGAAACTTGAGCAGCAGACGCGAGGCCGGGACTTGATTCAGGATTGCGACCCAGAGGGCAATCATCCCCGGATTTATTTTCAGGCGACTGTTGAATACACCAAAGGTGATATGCCCCCGCTGGCCGGCCGGTAATGGCCCCACGACGGGGGCCTGGTCAGACGGACGGTAACAGCCATAGCCTTCGGGCAGATAGACCAGTTTTTCCACATAGGTGGGCTGCATCTCCGGAGGATCCAGGAGTCGATCGGTCAGACGATACCCGATCTGGGACATGCCGGAGGTGCAGAGACCACCGTAGTCTACCTGAACCGGTGCCGGCTTGAGCGCGAAGACGCCCAGACGATGTCCGTCAACGTGCCCTCCCACGGCGACCAATACATCGATTTCGTCGCGGCGTATCTGCTCAGCCACGGCCGGGTCAGATTGCTTCAGGATATCGCGATAGCGATCGAACTTCGATCGCAAGCGTTCGGTGACGTCGTCCCGATAGGTCACGTTGCCGTATCCGATCACCTCTACGGAGGCCGCATCGTGACCGTCCAATAGAGCCTCTAGGGTGTAGGCCACCGAGCTCCTGCGAAAATCACCCGACACGTAGCCGATTCTTAGACGACGGTTTGGATCACGCACATTCGTAAAGGGCAGGTCGCTCCCGCGCGGCATGTGGCGTCTGCCCCAGAGGCAGACCTCTTCGAAGAGTGTCTCCGGCTCGACGTCCGAGAGGTAATGCCTGAACCAGAACAGGGCGACATGCAGGCCGCCTTCACGGGGATGGTCCCGCACCAAGGCCTGCAGCTGCTTGAGGCCTTCTTCCAGAAAACCCGTACTGATGAGATCAGTCGCAACTCGAGCCTGCAGGTTCGGACAATCCGGGGCCAACTCAAGGGCTTGAGTGCGATACTGGAGGGCACGGGTAAAGTTTTTTAATCCGACATAAACATCAGCCATTTCATTATAGACCAAAGGATGGGGCTTGCGGGCTTGTATGCGTTCATACCAGAACAGGGCCTGCTGCAACCGGATGCAGCGATGGTGCACCATGGCCAGAATCAGCCAAACCAGACAGATCCCCGGCGAGTCATCCTCCTCCAGGTGACGAACGATCTCCAGG
>JADFMM010000445.1 GCA_022563885.1 Planctomycetota bacterium
CATCCGTCTTGGACGACAATCTTCGCGCAACCGGAACCCGGCGGGAAGTCTAGGGTCGAACCGCCGGCAACTTACTCAGGAAACGTGTCAATGTCGGCTTGTGGCGCGCCAACCAAATAGATGCGGTTCTTGCCGCTTCGTTTGGCCTCCATCAGCGCAGCATCCGCCCGTTCAAAGAGTTGGTCAATGGTAGACCCATCACTGGGAAAACTTGCAAGGCCGCCACTGATGGTCAGCACACCTTTGCCGCCTGGACCGAGCAAGCGCAGCTCAGATTCTTCCAAGGCCTTTCTGAATCGCCTGGCGATGAAAATGGCCTCCCGGGGATGCGTGGCCCCGGCAGACCGTCGGTCTGGCTGCGGCGCAGGCTTTTTTTCTGAAGCATCCTCCCAGAAAACCACGGCAAATTCGTCTCCACCGATGCGTCCGACCACGTCGTGGACTCGACAACAACGGGACATCAGGAGGGCGGCTTCCTTCAAGACACGGTCACCGACGGGATGACCGTAGACATCATTGTAGTGTTTGAAATCATCAATGTCGTAGACGAGTAAGGTGACGCGGCCTCCCTCCCTGCGGGCCCGATCCAGAATCTGTCTGGCAAACTCCCAAATATACCGTCTGTTCTTGAGTCCCGTCAGATCGTCTTCGGTGGCAAGTCTCTCCAATTGTCGCATGCGTTCTTCAAATCTGTCCAGGACGGTCTCCGAGTGGTGAGCAGGAGGAGCACCTCCACAGAGTCTCTCTGTCTGTTCCTTGAGCCTGGTGGAGACCATGGGGTAGACCAGGTAGCCATCCGCGGCGGGTTGTCCACTGCCCTCCATGTCCTGGCCCGTGAGTCTCCGGGCGAGGGGCTCTTCCGTCATGCGGGCCAGAACAATGAGTTTGGCGCTCCCATCGCCTCGAAGGCTTCTCAAGAGACCTGCAACCCGCTCTTGCCTGTCGGCGAGAACGACACCGATAGCCTGGAATCCACCCTGTAAGGCCACGGTGACACCCTCCTTCAAGTCGGACACCAGGACAAACCGGTCCGGATCCACGGATGGACCGTCCAGGAAGACCTGCTCAGCATCGCCAAGCACCAGTATTTTGCCTGTGACACCGCGCGGCCCTGCGGTCTGATTCAGCCCACGCATCCTCGCCCTCCCCACCCCACAGTCTGGCGCTCGCCTCTCTGGGTCGACACGTCCCTCATGGCAGGCCAATTGGAACCTCGTGAACAAGTTGGATTACGCCGTAGGTCTATAGCCCACCGCTCCTCGAATAAGCCAAATCCATGGGTGAGAAATGAGAACAGATTCACGTCATACCACCACGATGACTCCGTTTATCATAGTGCGTCGGCACGGAAAGTCAACTTAGGGCGTGCAAGACAACAACTTACCGAATTATCCGCTCAGATCTAGATTGGATTTGGTCGTGATCGATTGAGCGAAACCGGAGGCGTGGTGTACCTACGTTGAGGTTTTCGCGCTTGAGGAACGGCTAAAGACGACCTGAAGATGAGATGGAGAATCGGCAAATTATGGTTTTGGGCGTCCCTGGCGCCCCTGCCTCACTCGGGCAAGACCGGCAGATCAGACAGATTCTTTTTAACCTGTTCGGCGTAGATACTGTGTGGATAGAATTTCAGGAACCTGTCCAGCGTCTCTTTCGCCTCGAGCAATCGGGCCTTCTTCTGCTCCGCATCAGTTTGGGCGCGATAGAGCCCCATCTCCAACAAACCCAGTTCAAACATCGCTTCGATCCCGCCATCCGTATGGTGAAACCGGACGCTGTGAGCGGCCATCTCACGCCGTCGCGTATGGTCGTCCTCGATCAGCTTGATCTCAGCGAAAAGTACGTTGTCGCGCAGGCAGTCCTGGGGTCCCATTTCATCGCGCAGATCCTCGAGTCGCTCGGCATAGTCCATATTATGCGGATTGAGTCGCACGAATCTTGCCAATCGCTCGAGTGACGCCCTGTCCTCTCCTCGGTTTTCAGTTCCAATGAGGGACAGCAGTCGATCCACTCTGGATTGTAATGCGAGTAATTTTAGCGGGGTCATGACGGTCTTTGGGGGGGTCTGAAAGAGCCTTGCGATGGAGTCCACTTCGGATGTGCCCGTCGGCATCTCCGCGACGCGTTGCTTCAATAGGACCTTGGTCTCTAGGGCCTGCGCTTCGGCGCGGTCAAACTGGCCCTGTCCGGCCCGACGCATGGCGATCCGCCACTGCGCTTCCAAGGCCTCGGGGCTGTCACCAAACTGCTTATAAAGTCGATCCCAAATGGGATGTGACCGTTCAAAGGGATAGTCCGTGTAGAAGTGCAGCATTTCCTTTTCCTGACCGAGCAGGGACACATCCTGGTTGTACTCACTCAGCAGGCCTTTGAAATAGAGGGTCGTGGCCATGCGCTTGCTGGTCGATCGTCGCCTCACGAGGTGAGCATGAAGCAGCTTGGGCATCCACCAGGGACGGGAGGGAATGATAAAGAGATCGTACTGCCGGGCCAGCCACTTCCGCTTCTCCAGAAAATTCAAGGCGTCCGGGACCTCCAGGAGCTCGAACCACCACGGCCATCGATCATAGCCAAGCTGGATCTGAATCTCTCGCTTCAATTCCTGACGCAAGGGGATGGGCTCACTTTTGTAGAAAACATTGTCCTCCAAGTACTTCGCAATGGTGGGATCCTCCATCCTGCGATCCAACGCATCGGTGATACTGTGCGAATGAAACTCGGATACCTGCTCCGGGTTGTTTTCGGCCACATGGATTTGAAACGCAAGCTCATCGAAACCGATCTTGGTTTCGAACACGATGAGGGTCAGGGTCAAAATGACACCGGTCGACATCCACACGAGCCCGGGTTTGTAGCGGGTGTAGTGCCCGATAACAAGTACGGCTCCGGCGATCGCCAGGCCGATGAGCCACGCGCACACCCAGGGAGAAAAGGAAAAACCCCACACCAGCGGCTCGCCGCCCCGGGCTCCCCCAAAATACCACCAGTAAATTAATTGAGGCGCCATACAGAGCGCAACAGCGATTATCCGCGAACGGAAGCGTAACGGACGGCAAGCGACGCCAATGCAGCTCACCAGGAGGGTCGCCGCAAAACCGGGCAAATTGGCGAGGAAAAAGATGGCCAGGACAAAGGGAAGGCTATGCCTAAAAATCATCAATAGGGCGACCAGGACG
>JADFMM010000446.1 GCA_022563885.1 Planctomycetota bacterium
GATTCGCGGTTGACAGCGATAAGCCCGGCAAGCTAAAGGCATTGGCTGTATTTGCCTTCTGGGCGGAGATGACCCGACTCCCCGGCCATTGATCGCCTCTCTCCTGGCCCGAGAAGGACACGGACTGCACGACACCATCTCGATCCACAACGGTGGCCCACATGTTCAGTCCAAATCCGCCGTTCTTCTCCTTGACGACATCTCTGAGCGCCTTCTGGACATCCCCGTGGCTAGGTAGTCCCCCAGCATACAACGGCAAGACCAGCAGCATGGCCAGCGACACCCCGACGATCCTATGACGTGACATTGTGATCATTTGCATAGCACATTCCTTTCTTGAGTTTCCCGAGTCACAGGACACCACCTGTTCACGAGAAGAATTGAAGTCTGAGCCGACAATAGCCCCCGATCAAGATACAAGGTCCGCCGCACAGTTTCAAACCCCTTTTTCGTAGGTGATTTGAACCTTTTTGACCACCGTGTTCGCAAAACACGCTCAAATGATCGTGAGAATCACCATTTTTCCATTATAAGGTGCAAATTGGCATAGACGATGGCTATTTATACGGGTATAATTATATAATATGTGGGTGTTTCAATAGGTAATTGTAGTACTTCACCGGATAATTCTACAGGAAGATTAGTCCGAAAATGAAAAGAGTTATGCTAGCATCGCTGAAGGACTGGGTCAGCCAGACACACCGAAAACCTATCCTCGTCCGGGGTGCCAGACAGGTCGGGAAGTCCTTTCTAGTGCAGACGCTGGCTGATGAAGTTTTCGAGACAATGGTTACGATTAACTTCGAACAGACTCCGACTCTTGCTGACCTGTTCGAATCCAAACAGCCCCGGAGAATTATCTCTCTTCTTGAAACCCAACTTGGCCAACCCATAGTGCCTGGCAAAACCTTGCTGTTTCTTGATGAGATTCAAGCCGCCCCCGACGTGATTGCCTGTTTACGCTACTTTTACGAACAAATGCCTGAACTTCATGTGATTGCTGCAGGTTCCTTACTCGAATTCGTGCTGCAAGACCATGATTTCTCTATGCCGGTAGGCCGTATTGAATACATGCATCTAGGGCCCATGAGCTTTGAAGAGTTTCTATTGGCCCTTGATAGAGAGACGCTGCTCTCCTTTCTTCAGAAGTACTCATTATCCGAATCCATACCTAGACCGATTCACATCGACCTCATGCAACACGTTAAGGACTACTGTTTCATTGGGGGGATGCCCGAAGCGGTCTTGAAATTCGCGACAACAGGGTCTTATGTGCAAAGCGAAAAAACCATCAGCAGTATCCTGTCAACCTATGCGGACGACTTCTCGAAATACGGTAAGCGAGTCAACCATCAACGAATTCTGAAGGTGTTCTCAAGAGTGCCACAACTTGTGGGACAAAAACTCAAGTACACCCAGATCGACCGCGAAGAAAAGAGCCGTGATCTCAAGCAGGCGTTGCACCTGCTAGAACGTGCCAGAGTTGTGACTCTGATCCAGCATAGTGACGCGAATGGCATTCCCCTGGGCGCCGAAACAAATGAAAGGTTCTTTAAACCCCTTTTCTTGGATGTGGGGCTTTTGTGTCACGCATGCGGTCTCAGCATGTCGAATGTTCAACCGTCCACCCCTATCATGCTCATTAATTCAGGTGCGGTTTGCGAACAATTCGTTGGGCAACACCTGCTCTATGCGGGCCAGTATTATGAAACGCCCCAGTTATTCTGCTGGGCACGTCAACGCGGCAGCTCTAACGCCGAGGTCGACTATGTGATCAGCCACGGGACCGAGATTATACCCATTGAGGTCAAGGCCGGAAAAATCGGCTCCTTAAAGTCGCTGCACCTGTTCTTGAGTGAGAAGCAGAGAGGCTTCGGCTTACGATTCAATGCTGACCAGCCATCCGTGGTCGATGCCATCACCAACGTGGCCGGTACGCCACGTCATCCTTTCCGTCTACTCTCATTGCCCTTCTATCTCATCGGGCAGACCAAACGGTTGTGTCACGAGGCGGGGGGCTTGACTGGCGTTTAGGGGAAGGCATGCAGTAGATTTCACGCTGAGGTCCGACCCTAGATCAACCCGACTTTCATGGTAAAATCTCCTTAGTTTTTGCTTCTCATATTTTCCGGTTTCAAGCTGGGTACTTCCCTTCTTCAGGCCGCCTACGGTCCTCGGATCATCGTTCTCACCTCCTTACTCTCCTCGCTGGGTTACATTCGTCGTTTCAGCGCGAACCACTGCGCCATGCGTGCGTACATTCTCCCCCATACTTCTCAGGAACCGCGGGAAAAATCTCAGCAGTACGTCCGTCCCTGACCTATGCCATACAATTCGTTTTATTTCGTGTTGCTATTTCCGCCTTCGCCTTGCCGACATCCATCAACAAATCGCCATGCGTTTCACGCTGTCTTCTCCCATCTTCTGTTCGCAGTTCACGGACAACCAACAACGAACAACTAAGAACCAACAACTATCTTCAATACTCTTTGAATCTTCTCATCCACTCGGGCCAGTCCTCCGGCTGGACTCCGCCGGCCATGGTCCAGGGTCCGGATGTGTCAAATTCAGGATGCCACTTGAGCGTCCAGTTCTCCTTTATGCCCACCTTTCGCACCGACCAGTCTTGAAAGAGCTTGTTATCGCCGCCACTGCTGTGACGGTTCAGGCAGACCACCTCAATGCCGCCTACCCCCCAATTAATGCCACCTGCTCCTGCTCTCTCCCCCCCCGCGGCGTATGGAAAAAACCTCGTACTCTGGAGGATCATGGTAATGCTCTGGACCAACGAGGCTAAAGGAACAGTCAAAGACCACCGGAATTCCAGCGTGTTCGCCTGTCCGGTCGATAAGACTGGTCCGTGAGCCAAATATTATAACCGTAGCTGCCGACGATACGTCTTTCACTCAACTCGTCGGTCCACCAGGCAAGTTCCGAGAGTCTGCTCGTATGCGGGTCTCTGGCCATCGGACAGAGCAGAATGTCTTCGTAATGGGTGGTGTACGTTTCCCGGGGAAGGATCCATTGGAGCCAGCTAGCCGACCCGGGTGTCCCCCAGACGTGCCCGGGCATCCTGCCGTCATGGTCGCCCACATGCGCGCTGAACGCGATGCCCCACTGTCGCAGATTGGACTGGCACACAACGGACTTGGCCTGCTTCCGCACACGTCCCATC
>JADFMM010000447.1 GCA_022563885.1 Planctomycetota bacterium
CAACGGCCCCTTCGAGTCGGACGCCGGTGTCGCCTGGATAGAACATGGGCAGGGCCGCGTCAGTTTTACCCTCACCCCCGCACTCCACCAGGCCATGCAGCAGGGCGGTCGCAGGCCCGGTTATCGCTGTCGGTCTCATCCTATCGACATGCGCGCTGACTTCACCGTCACCGAACCAGCACCGCCACCACCCGCCCCAACACCGACACCAACAACACCGCAACCGACGGTGACGGGTGCCTGCTGTAATCCACAGGGGGGGGAGTGCTACCTGGTTGGGAACGGCATTTGCGTATTCCCCTTCGTGTACACCGGAGATGGTTCCAACTGCGCCACCTGCCAGCTCCAGAACTTCACCTGGGACTTCGGGGATGCCCCGGCCTCCTATGGCGTCCTGAGGAGTGACAACGGCGCCAAGCACGTTGTGGCCGCGGGGGTTTACATGGGCAGCGACGTCAGCAGAGATCCGGACGGCCAGCCCGGTGCGGCAGCCAATGGCGATGATTTTGACGATGGCGTGCTCTTCAAAACCCAGGTCGTTGTCGGGCAAGCGGCAACCGTCTCCGTAACGGCGAGCATCTCGGGCGTCATCAACGCCTGGCTGGACCTCAACCTGGATGGTGACTGGCTGGATATTGGTGAGCAGATCATCGTAGACAGGCCGATCACCGCGGGCACGAGCCAACTGACTTTCCCAGTATCGGCAGCTGCCATACCGGGCCAGTCCTATGCCCGCTTCCGCTTCAACAGGACCGGGGGCCTCTCCCATCTGGGCGAAGCGGCGAACGGTGAGGTGGAGGACTATGCGGTGACTATACTCACCGCGGCAGGTGGAGGCCAGACACCGCCCACACCGACGCCGGCGGCGGCTACCAAGTCTCCTGCGAGCAAGTACTCGACCGTATTCAGCCAGCCGGCGGATGTCGCGGATGCAGCCACCAGCCGCATCGGTGGTTGGGGTATCCCCTCGAATTACGCCCTGGGCCCCATTGTGGCGGATGACTGGACCGCAAGCGGAGCGCAGTCCATTCAATGGATTCGTTGGTGGGGCCTCTTCACCAACTGGACCCAGCCTACCCTCCCCAGTCAGTTACCAACTTCCTTCCACATCGGCATCTGGTCGGACAATCCTGCCGCTCCATTCCCGGCAACGCTGATTTGGGAGACCACTGTCTCCCACTGGTCCTGGGCCTACAGCGGACAGCTCTTGGATGCGCGCGGCCAGCTTGGCGTGGAGTCCGTGTTTGAGTTCACTTCCTTGCTGTCCCAAGACGGTTGGTTCCATCCAAATCCTGTGCCTGGCACCAAGTACTGGATCAGCATTTCCGCCATCTACGGTGGGGGTCAGACCAGCACACCCTTCAACTGGATGACGCGTCACAATCAGGGCACCTTCCCCGCCGTGGTGATTCAGCAGATCGGCAGTACACTTCCCGGCCAAGTCGCTCAGTGGCCACCCTCTCTTGGAGAATCCTTCCAGACAGGGGGCCCAATCAACTTCCCGGCCGACGTGCCCTGGGACATGTCATTTGAGTTGATCTCAAGCGGCGGCACGGGTGGGATCGCCCCGGGTGGTGACCTCAACGGCGATGGCGTTGTGGACGTCCAGGACGTGTCCATCTTGATGGGACTGTGGCTGGACTAGACGACCCAGACTCTGGGACACGAACAAGACAGCAGCGGTGGGCTATCAGCTCACCGCTTTTTTTTGCTCCGAGAAAGTCTGTTGAGCTACAAATCTCCTGTCGAATGGGCACAGGCGTGCAGAGGCCAGGAAGGAAAAAGGGGAGGGAAAGAAGGGGAAAGAAGGGTATTCATCCGTCCTATCGATCTAGCTGTATGCTCTTTCCGTGACGGCCCTTGACTTTTCGAAGGTAGCAGCATACTTACTAGCGCCTTGCATACGACCCATGTCGAATTGAGTACTCTACCCAGCATTCGCAACAAAAGTATGCTTTTTCATATAATGCGCGACCATGACCTTCCAGGGGAAGACGCTGATTCCTTGTCAAACAGAATATCTGTCCGCGTCGTCCCGGGTGGCCAAGTAGCTTTTTGGGAAGTCAGATCCTGCTATAATAAAACCCTCGCTGGCCCCGCGACTCGATTGAATCCAATTGGGCGGTATAGGACTTGAACCTACGACCTCCTGCGTGTCGAGCAGGCGGCCATCACCACATAACCATTGCACCAGTAATTACTTACGATTATCTCCAGAACCCGCATGTACAGATACATGTACAGACAGCCGGGATGAGGCTCAGAATCAAGCTAATCCCATAGATCAAGCCCCCGCGTCCGATCTCACTGAACTAACGACTGTCTGGGCTGATCTTCCCGAGCACATCAGAGCAGCAATCAAGGCCCTCATTCAAGTCCACCGCAAGTGAGTGGTTCCCCCGCTAGATATGGGGAACCTCAAACGGTGATCGAACCCATACGGCCCTGCGATAGACTTTGCAGGCGGCTCTGAGGCCGTCGATCACATCATCGGCACGAGACGCAACAACCAGATACTGTCCAACAGACGGTCCGTGAGGACGCCCTACTACTTCCCCGGCTGTCGCCCCTCACCAGACGCTGCGCCAGCATGGTCTTGCCGGTACCGGGTGGACCGATCATTAGAATGTTGCTACCCACTGAGTTTGTCAGGCGTCAATCGCCCACACCACCCAGATCGCCGAGTTCTTATACACAAAAGTCCAGGATGTCGTAATCAGTACCTCAGGTATTTCCCAGTCCTGCCTAAGAAATTCTCGCTATAAAGTTTTTCTGTCAGATTGTTCAGATGGCCTGATTTCATTTTTTCTCCTCCTTCAAAAACGGCAACCAACTCGAAAGGAAATCAAGAGCAGGATTATTTGTTAGTCTTTTCTGCTCAGTTCCGTCTGAGTTCATAACTAAAGTTTTGCAAAATGCAATATTTGTGGTTAAATAGTGCCGATGGCTGTGAAAAATCGACAGTTGTATGAATGAACTTTTTGGGTCCATGCCACGTTGTGACACGCAGCAGACCGCCGCAAGAAAATGTCACAAATTGCGTATAGGAGCCCCAGAGGCGTTATCCGTACAATTCGCCGTAATCCGGCATGACCGTGCCACTTGGAGCAATCACCACCCCTTTACGCCGAAGGGTCTGAACCGGCGACTGCGAAACCGCAAAATATTGCG
>JADFMM010000448.1 GCA_022563885.1 Planctomycetota bacterium
TTGTGGTAGTGGACATCAGGCAATTGATCTTCCACCGGTGGAACGGTGTAGCTCGAGGGGACCCAATGACACCCCACCAGCGCCACCGAAGCAACCGATAGGACGATATACCGTATTGTCATGACTTCCCTTTCTACGTGTTGGATTTCTAATTACATTGGGAAAAGGTTAATCGCCGGGAAACGGCACCAAACGACATGTAAGGGTGCGAAAAAGGGGCCAGCGGGCCGCGGTGGTCGTGAACCGCAGGCTTTAAGGTATCAGGCAAAGACTACCACGGTCATATGCCTAGACGTTGAAATACTACAACACTGGATCTTTTTCGATCCACAATTCGCCGCCTGCGTTATTGAAACGCAAACGCCGTTTTTTCTCCAATGGTTTAGGTGTGAAAAAGGCCGCCGAAAAACATCTGACTTTGTTTGGTTTACCCAATTTATCGCGTTCTTATGATTCATTGGTCAAAGGGAACGGTGTAAAAACTTCATGGCAAATATCTCAGCATAAGGGGCCTCAGTTGGACCACAGCTTGCTCCCAGGAAGTGTTCAAGATCAATCCCGTCCGCAACCACCTTATGAACTGCAGGCTTCTCTGGGTCGCCCTGCTAAGATTCTGGACAAGGATATTAGGAGACCTGCCGGCTTGCACCGTTTTTTCAATATCCTCGGCTAAGCGTTTGGTTTGTTTGGCCTGGACTTTCAGGTCAACAATCCCCTCTTCTGCTTTCAGTGTGTTTTCAAGCATCAATAGCAAATTGTGAGCCAACGTAATGAAGTGAGCTTGCTGTGTCTTGGAACGGTCATGCTTGCCCCAAGCCTTCTTCTGTTCTAGCTTGTTTTTGAACTCATCATATACCTTTTCGACATCCCACCGCAATTTGTAAATGAAGGCAATGAGTCCCGGCGGAAGCGTCATTTCATTGGTGATAAAGGAGTACACTTCTCCCGTCACGGGATCTCTGTAACGGACACGCCGTAAGGTGGCTCCGTCAGGTGAGATGGTCATTTCATCAGAGAGGACACCCACATTCACGGGGGCTTGCTTATCCCAGTCTTGCAGCCCTATCTTAAAGAGAGCCGAGTTGGACTTCTCGAGAGTGATGATGTAGACACCATGGCCCTGTTTCCATTTATGCCACTGATCGTAGTCAATGACGGCTGGGTCGTAAGCATGGATAACCTTGGTTCCTTTAGGGGCACCCAGACGAAGTGCGGCGCCCCCTATACGCTTGAGAGCCTTGATCTCATGCTCTTTCTTCTTGCCTTTCGCGGGTTGAGTGACCGTTAGATGCGCTGCAGTATGTGTGCGTAGGCTTAAGCTGAAGAGGTGAGTCACGGGCCGCTTCTTGCCGTAGATGGGATCCTCGTGGGCGCTGGCGCCATGGCTGTGTCCGTCGGAAGCATAGATCTCAAACTGTGCAAGCTCTGGATACTGCAGGAAAGGATCGTCTCGTTCACGAATCTGCTCATTGGCTTGAGACCTGACATCCAGGTCTACTTCTCGAATCAAACGCAATCTGCGTTCACTTCGAAGGGCGGCGAAGAAGTTCGAGACCGATAGGCTAATCGTGAAGAGCGTGCAAAAAAACTGCACCCATTCTCGCCCACTCTTTGAACCATCAACAACTCTACCTACGCCTGAACGCTAATGGAGTTGATCTGGATATTCGTGACATTGTCTGGTACTCGTCGCTCTGGCCAATGCCAATTCAAGAGGCGCAAAGAAACGTTGTCGGAGTGTTCCCTGTTTTTTAGTTTCTGCAATATTCATGCAGAAACTCTAACAGGTGTCACGCAAACAATCAAGTGTAACCATTTATATTATATAGGCTTACAGATTTTTCGAAATTTCCCATAGCGAGGCACACTTGCCCTCTAGTGCTGCCGACATCTCCCTGGTTAGATTCTACCACCCGCCTAAAAGTATTGTGCGTTCGAAAAACAAAGTCCCCCTCCAGCGAGACGGACTGCGTGACATGTGACTCTACTCAAAATTCCTGTTGCGGCTCTTTTACGCCGTTCGGCAAATAGTAAAGCCCGGTCAAGAGTAGCACATAGCAACGATGTTTTTTCATACGCATCCCTATCTTACAACTGGTTTCATAGCGAACAACCCTATCTTGTCCGCGTAAAGTTGCTTCATATTGGCCCGTATTTCGGGCGTGTAGGCAGACATTGCGGTTTTACCAAAATCGACTTTGCCACCAGTTTCCGTGACATAGTCAACCGCCTTGAGGCTCGTTTCATTCTCTGCATTCACTTGCGTCTTACAAGGGGACGCAAGAACTAGGGAATTCGTATAGGATTTACTCATCATTAAAAATACTTTCTCTCTCGCCAGAGCCGTCGCGTTAAAGGCGTGGCCCGTAGACTGGAAGCGGTTTGCCGCGTTCGTACGCGCCCAGATCGGGCGCATCTCCGATGAAGCCATCTGTCACCGTGGGGAGTTCGCAACCGGCATCCACGGCAGCCGATCCCGCGCGAAGCCGGAAATCGAGCTCCTCCAGCTTAAAAACACGCGATCGGTCTTCCGGGTCGGGCGGCTCCACGCCTTCGAACACGTCGTAGTCGAGCATGACGCCGTTTTTTTCCTGACCGGTTGCCGCACTGAATGCTTTCAGTGATTGAAACCACTCGGTTCCATTGCCCGGACCATCCTTGGTTCCACGCGAGGTCATCGTGAAATCCTGGAGTCGTTTAACCGGCTGCGCCCATTGGAACAACGGTTTTGCATCGGGCTTGATTCGGTAGCCGTTGTAGTCGAAGGAGGTGTACGACGTGTAACTCATGGACGACAGGGTAGGCTGGTCTGGGAGGTGCCCCATGAACAGGTTGTTTCTAAATTGACCGTTGGAGTATTGTCGCGGCCTCGTTTCAGTACAGAACGTATTGTTGTAGACGACCAACCCAGCTGGACGGGCGGAGAACTTCAGAGAGTCTCCGGAGGTATGGACGATATTCCGAATGTAATACGCCGGGCCACCAAAGACGGGCTGACCACTCAATGCCGAATGGTAAACATTGATTCCGCGATTGTTGTAAATGAGCGTAACTTGTGCTCCGCTACGCCGTAGCTCTATATTGTTCTTGAACTAAGTCTCTGTAAGGATACATGTTGCGGACTCTTTCATTGATACGATAGTCGTGAAAATCCTGCCAATCGTCATTAAG
>JADFMM010000185.1 GCA_022563885.1 Planctomycetota bacterium
GGCTCGATGTTTCTGCCCGCACCACGAGCACGGTGGCGTCGCAGGTGGCCGCAAGGATGGCTGCGTCGGCGACAACCATCACCGGCGGAGAGTCAACGATGATGCGGTCGAACTTGCCGGCCAGCTCGGTCAACAGGTCTTTGAAGGCTTGGCTCCCCAGCATTTCCGCCGGGTTCGAAACCTCGGGTCCGCAGGGCATGAGGTATAACCCCTCCGTTTGGGTCAACGTGACGCAATCACGCGAGGGCTTCACACCCGCCAGTACGGCCGAAATCCCTGACTCGCGGTCCACATCAAAAACGAGATGTTGCACGGGCTTGCGGAAGTCGCCGTCCATGAGCAGTACCCGCTGCCCACTCTGCGCCATGGCGATGGCGAGATTGCTGGCCAGGGTGCTTTTGCCTTCGCCAGGAAGGGGCGAGGTGATCAGAATCGTGCGTGCCTGCTCTTGGGGAACGCTGAAGAAGATGGCAGTGCGAATGGTGCGGGCGGCCTCGGCGACATCGGAAGTGGATTCCAGCGCTGCCTCGAGTCCGTGCTCTTTTCGTGAGCGTTTCTTGCTCATGGCCGGCAGGGTCCCCAATAGGGGTGCTGCCAGCAAATCGGCCACTTCATCCACAGTGCGAATCCGGTGATCGAACGTGTTTCTTAGCAGGGCTAAGCCTCCCCCCGCCATGAGTCCCAGCACGAGGGCCATGGCCAAGGTTCGGGCTGCCTGGGGCTCCGAAGGCTTTTCGGCGACGGGCGACCTCCAGGATGGTGATATTCAGCACACCCGCGTCCTCGGTGACGTTGAGTTCCCTGATGCGGTCGTCCAGGGCGTCACAGATCTTCTTGGATTGCTCCCACTCAGAGCGTAGAATCGTGTACTGGGAGACCTGTCGGCTCAGTTGCAGCGCCTGCGTGCGCTGCTCGTCAAAATGCTGCCCTAACTGGTTTTCCTTCTCCAAGGCGGTCAGGTATTGTTGCTCCAGGGCGGCCAAGTGGGCCTGGACAAACTGTTGGTCCAGTTGCCGAGTCTGGCGTTCAGTCTCGGCGATTTCTGCGTCCAGAGCCTTGACGGCCGGGTGGTCGGGCGTTAGCTGACGCGTTCGGTCGGCGCGTCGGGAACGCAACTTTTTGAGCAGTGTCGCGAGCACATTCTTCTCGGTATGCTGCAGGCCATACCCGCCATACCCGCTCCGCTGCGCGTCAACGAACCGTAGCAGGCCGCCCGGGTTCTGGGCCATTGTCTTGGCCGACTCGTAGTATGAACTCGCCTCGAGTGTGGCGAGCTCTGCCTCAGTATAGGCGTGTGACAGCCGGTTTAGCCGGTCCAAGATCATGTTGCCTTGATCGGTCTGCAGGGCCAAGGCCTCGTTTTCATCTTGATAGGCCGTCATCGCGCGCAGCCGTTGGGACAGTTCTTGACCATATTTGACCTTTTCTTGCCGCAGGATCTTGAGCACTTCTACGGCGGTGGTCCGCTTATGGGCGTCGTGAAAGGTTTTATAGGCATCCACGACACTGTTGACGATATGGGCCGCCTCGATAGGATAGGGGCCCGTGAAGGAGAGGTCGAGGATGTCGTTCTTCTTGCCCACGGTGGCCTCGAGTGTGGTTCCGAGGGCGACGAGCCGGTTGTCCACGTCTGCGAAGGTGCGCATGCGCCCGGCATCGCATTTCTTCAACGCCTCGGCCAGGATGGGCGTTGCCTTCAGCAGTTCCACCTGGGTATAGAGGTAGTTCTTGGAACCCGTGAAAATACCCTCTTGCATGTCGCTCATGATCTTCGGCCCGCTCTTCTCTACATAGAGCCGGGAGGAACTGGTAAAAAGAGGGGTGGCCTTGGCCAGGTAGACGAACCCGCCGATCAATGCCAGGACGACACAGCCGATGATGGTCCAGCTTTGCCGCCACAAGACAAGCACGAGACTGTCTGGTTGTACCTGCCCCGACATCCCCGCAGGGTCGGGAACCACCCCGTTCATGGGCTGAGGCGGGCCTGAGCGATTGTTACCGTTGGTGCTATCCACCATGTGCCTGTGACCTCTTTCAAAACCGAGTGATGGGCACGTAGGCACCCAAATTCACGTGGAAGATTCTGTCCAGCACTATTTTGGTACGTGTTCGTCGCGTATGCTCCACCGCCACAATATCGCCGGGCCTGATCCGGACGGTCATGGGACTGGCCGGGAGGAGGGTATCGTTCTTCGACTTCTGGATGTTGTAGGTGACATGTTGGATCTGTCCCTGGGAATCCAGGCGGTAGATGACCGCGTAGCGAGGATCGGCGGCGTCGTTCAGGCCGCCTGCGAAAGCCAGGGCTTGGGAAAGGCTGTACTGTTGGTCCCGGGGGTATTCGAAATTACCCTGAGTCTTTACCAGGCCGATGACCGCAAATGTCTCGATCTTCAGCGGCTCGACGATAACCGCGTCACCTTCGTGAAGGACAACGTCGGTGAAAGGAATGTTCAGGCCCCTGATGGGCAGGATGATGGCATCATCGGGCAGCGATGGAGGTTCGCCATTGCCGGGTGGGAGATCGGTCTCGGGAAGCGGGTCGACGAATGCGTCTGTATCGGTGCCCAGGCCGGCCAGCATGCGGGTAGCACCGACATTTGTTTGTGTCAGCCGAGTCGCAAGGAGGGAGATCTGCTCGTCCAGTTCCAGCGTCGATAGGGTAGGCTCAATTTGCATAGCCTGGTTGAAGAGCCGTTGCCTCTGCCCCACGCTTTCGATGCTCAGCCGCGCGCTGACCACGGTGCGTCCCTCGCGGCGAATAGTCAGTATGCCCGTGGTGCTGTTCTTTTGGTCCGGCCGGAAGGTGAGTTGTGGAGTGTGAGGGAGGCGCTGGGAGACATGTCTCGATCCGGAATGACTGCCCGTTATTCTCATGTTCGCGGTACGGCCGAGCGGGCCAATTGGGGCGTGTTGCGTTCTATCGATTCTGATGACCGCAGCTCCCTCACCCAAGAGGCGGTCATCGAGGCCCTGCGCTTGCATCAGCAGCGATACCATGGACATTTCGTCCCAGCGGAGTTCATAGATCCCAGGCATACGGACCGCGCCGCCGATGGACACCTTGTATGTCTTGTGCTCGAGGACCTTCGCCAGGACTGAGGGACGAGTCCTTGCGTACTGGGGGTGGTAGGCGTCGGTAACCTTGGCTTCGATTTCGGCGAGAGAAAGCCCGGTGACTTCCAGCTCACCCACAACAGGAAGGGTAATCATGCCGCTGTCACTAATCCGGCAGATAAAGGGAGTGGTCTCTTTGAGGATGGGTTCGTCCACGGTGACGATCTGGAGGATGGAGGGCATGGTGAGTTCTAGAACCTCACCGGGCACGACGCGGTAGGGTCCCGACTCTAGGCGAGCCTTGACGAGGCGACTGATGTCAACGGCCGGCTCACTACGCCCCAGGGTCTCGAACGCAATCAACTCTTGCGGCGTAGGCAGCTTGACATTGTCTGAGCAACCCACAATGCCGGCGATTACCAGCGCTAAGAGGCCAGAGCATAGGCGCACTCTCTCAGAACGCCCGCCTAGACGGCGGAGCGGACCCTCACTCCCAATACTCATTTTACCCACCTCACACTGTGTTCATCTAACGGATGCTACTGATTACTGATGCTCTGTTTTTCGCTTACCTTTTGGACAGCATCACCATGGTTTTCCATCCGTGCACAGTTGTTCAGAGAGATGTCGTTTTTCTCTCTAAACCTCCCGCCTCCCTGGGTATCTAAGGGAACCGCGTTTCATTAAAAGATCCTAGCACGGGACCCTCATCGCGCTTCGAAAATGCGGATTCGACGATATAAGGGGCATTCTGATCTTGAAATTTCTTGTTGCGGTCGAAGGCCTCGCCGCCTGAGCGGCGGCTGGCTTCACCAGGCGCAGTGCCGGCAGCTCTGTTCCGTCAAACGCGAGCGGTCTGGGCGAAACAGGCTGGCTGCTGGTATCCACACGTTGCAGGGTGAAGGGGTTGAATACCGATCTTACCTGATTGTCTACTCTTCCACTGTCCTGTGCTCCACTCGGTGTGGCCGCCAGGGCCAGTAGCAGAATAAGGCTGGGCAGGAGCAGTTGGCTGCTGAACGGCCCCCTTTTAAGGTTTTCTGCACTCATCATAGTCATGTCCTTTCTAAGGTTTTCCAGGTTGCGATTCTTGTCATTCAGCGTGTCACCGTTCGTCGACACCGTCAGGGGGCTCGCCGCATTCCGGCAAAGTCGGTCTCGCTATCGAGGTCGCCGATTTCGAGATCGGGATCCAGATTCAACTGGTCCAGGAGGTAAAGCATTTCGCCTCCATAGGCATTCAGATGTAAACCGCCTAGGGTGAGATGTTCACGGACCTGTCCATCTTCCGGCAGGCTTGCCAGAATGGCCTTGGTCGCATCGAGCAATGCACCCGCCAAGAGGGCCAGCTCCTCTGGATCGTGGTCAGGATCGGCCAGCAGTGTATCGTGATGAGTCAGCAAGCCTAGCGTGCTGAACACGGTATCCTCAACGTAGCCTGCGGGGACGATATCCGCTCCGCCGTCGCTATGATCAAATCTCCAGTAAAAAGTCCCTGCGTCAAACTGGTCCTGGGGAACCTGGTGGTCCATCAACAGAGAGGGAAGGTCGGCGGTCGTGACACCCTGCCACATGGGCCTCCCCCCCCCTGTCGAGTCGACCAAGGTGTCGTCGAGGCCACCAATCTTGCCCAGTCCCCAAGTGGCGGCACCAAGAGCCATCACGGGGACAGCCGCAGTCTCATCGTCCACCTGGGCCAGAGCATCGATCAGGGCCTGACGCCAGATCCACTTGTCAGCCGCATCGGTCTCCCAGGCAGCAATGACATACCAGGCCAGGCCCTGCACCAACGTCGAGGGCCCGAGATCGTCGAAAGCAGCAATATATCCCGGTGTCGTGTCCACCTCCTTGGCCCGCTGGAAAAACCTCGCCGCCAGCCCGCGAAAGTAGGTGATTTCTTGCGAGTCGCTTAAGGCGAACACTTCCTCACCAAAATAGAACCCTTGCGCAGCCTCGACAAGATAAAACCCGCCGAGTCGCGCTGAACTCAAGTAAGTCTGGTACTTTGGGTCGTTCGGTGGCAGCCCATTTTGCCGCGCTGCGGAAAGAAGGCCGGTTATGATGGATCCCGTATAGGCTTCCTCCAAGTGCCAGCTCCCATCCTGCTGCTGGCTTTCGCTCACGTTATCCGCGATGGCGACGATCGCATCGCCAACTGTCAGAGCATACGCGGGCCCCGATGCTATCCCTATCACCATCAGTAGAACAAGCCAGTGTCTCGGTCTCATTTTCATGTCCCCTGCCCTTTCAAAAGTTTTCATGTCACCTTCCTTCTCACAAGCCAAAGCCTGGACAGACACTCCGCGCCAGCCTAGAGTGGATCCAGAAGAAACACACCCTTCTCCAGCCCTCGCGTCGCCCGCTAAGCGATCCTAAAGACCAATAGCGGCAAGCTCTAGAGGTCGATTCTTGACCTTCAAACTCCGTCGTCCATGGTACGGCCGCTGAAGGACATCACACGGCCGGAATTACATTTCAGTATCGCCCAGGGATCAGATCCAGGGCAGGTTTCAACATGATGCCCCCCCTACCCTCGTCCATCTTCCACGTCTCATAGTACCCAGGACCGTGTCCTTACGCTACTTATCAAGCTCGATACTAGTTGACGCCTTTCGTGGTGTCAACAGTTTTCCCGAAGAAACAAGGAGAAATCTCAAAATACCCAGATGCAACCTCGGGACTCGTGAACTCTACTGAAGGCCAAGTTCTAAATTACCGGAGGCGCTTCGTCTTCTTGACTCTCACCCACTGGGAGAATAAGCTGCGGTGATGGCAAAAAAGCCGATGACTATCAGTTCACCAAAAAGGACTTTTTCATGACCCAGACTCGATACGACCGACGCTCGTGCCTAAAATTCATGCTCTCCAGTTCCGCCACCCTTTTAGGTCTGGATGCTTTCGCCGGCATACACAGCGCTGCGGCCGCCATCGGTCCCAACGACAATATTAAGGTCACCAAGATCGAGACCTTCGTTCTCAAAAACTCTTGGGTCTTCGTCAAAATCTCGACCGACGCTGGGATCACCGGATGGGGCGAAATGCTCAAGGACGATGCCAAGGCCTGCGCCGCCGGCGCCCTTGAAGTTGCCCATTATCTAGTCGGCAAGGACCCTCGCCCTGTCGTGCACCACTGGCAAGCGATCCATCGGGGCGCCTTCTATCGCGGCGGCCCCATTAAGACCGCCATCTCCTCCGGCATCGATCAGGCCCTTTGGGACATCACTGGCAAGTGCTACGGCGTGCCGGTTTACAAGCTTCTCGGGGGTCCCACCCGCGAACGTGTCCGCGTCTACGGCCGGGTCAGCGAGGAAACCGGCGTCAACGCCATGAAGGTCGGTCCACGGGCCTCTCGCACTCCCTTCAAATATGTGGAGGGTATGAAGTTCGTAGGAGAGGTCGCCGAGCGCTTTAAGGCCCTGCGTGACAAGCATGGCTCGGGCGTCGACATCGGCATTGACTTTCACGGTGCCGTCCAACCCCCAACGGCGATGCTTCTGGTGAAAGCGCTGGAACCCTATCAACCCTGGTTCTACGAGGAAATCGTCCAGGCGCTGAACGTCGATGTGATGGCCGAGATCGCCAGGAAAACCCACATACCCATCGCCACGGGCGAACGCATTTTCACCAAATGGGGATTCCGGGAGATTCTCGAAAAACGCGCCGCCACCATCCTGCAACCGGATGTCTGCTACGCCGGAGGGATTACCGAACTCAAGATCATCGCCGGTATGGCCGAGGCCTACTACTCTCCTCTCGCCCCTCACAATCCTCAAGGTCCCTGCTCACTCGCAGCCAGCCTACAGATTGCCGCCTCGATCCCGAACTTCCTCGTTCAAGAACGAGGAGACAACGAATACGTTGACTTGCTGGCCAAGCCCATGCCTCCTGTCACGAACGGGCATCGGCCTCTGCTGACCGATCCCGGCCTGGGGATTACCATCGACGAAGACAAACTCATGGCCCAAGTGGGCGAACCCAGACCCTACCGAGCACGTTTCGATCCCGACGACGGATCGGTGGTGGATTGGTAGATGGATTGATCCCTAGGAACAGTCCGCAGGAGAATGCCGACCCGTTATCGACGCTCTCCCAGGGCGCTGCGCATGGCTGCAATCCGTTCCCTGGCAGGTGGATGCGAGCGAAAGTATGGGTAGAGTGCCTCCAATTCACCCTCAGCGTCGGCCTGGGAGCACGCCAGCAGCAATTGCTCTGCGCTCGACGCATCGTACCCCGCGGCCCTACTCAGCCGCGCCGCAAACGCGTCTGCCTCCAGCTCCCGCTCGTGGGAGTGCACATTCTGGATGGCGCCAATGCCCGCTTTCCGCGCCCAAGCACCCACGGCACCGCGGGCAATTGTCAGATTTGATGCGACTGAAACTGCCGAGTCGAGCATGATGCGCTCCATCGTGTGCCCCTTGAGGATGTGCGCCAATTCATGCGCTAACACAAACGCGACCTGAGATTCGGTACTCCGACACAGGTCCAGCATCGAGTCCGTGACAAAGACGTATCCTCCAGGCAACGCAAAGGCATTCGGCAGTCGATCGTCCACGACGGTAAAGACAAACTCACGGCGCTGACCTCGCAAACGCGCGGACAATCTTTCGCCAACTTGCACAACGAGAGACTGCAATTTTCGTTCGGATCGAGTGAGCTGCGCCAGCACCTCCCGGGCAAGGTCCTGGCCAACGGTTTTTTCAGCCGTCATCATCTCCTGCTCGGTTCCAAACAGGGTCTGCCAAACCCACCTGCCCTTGCGCACTTTGGGACCCACACTTCGCCCCAACTGATAAAAAAATCCGGCCACGCCAAGCCTCCAAATCGAAAGGTTCATGGTATCCGGTAGAATGTATCCTGCTCCCGCAGCTACTGTCAAGGATCGTGAGCATTCTGTGTCGTCCCCAATAGCTTCATCCCCTGCACATATCACAGACCGGAGATCCGGTAATAGCGGTATAGGGCATAGAAACCATGCACCTCTCGCAGCCCGTCGAACGGGGCAATTACTTTCAGCAATAACGCCAATTTCCCACCACGTCGCCGAAATCGCCTTTGTTCTGGGGGGCCACCGCGATATAATTGGGAACAACTCGAATGGGACTGAAACTCAAACAGGACATCATGACTGAGGAGGACGTGACGAATGGATGAAGCGAAGTTTGAACACAAACTGAACGATCTGGTCAAGGAATTCGGTTCCAACACAAATCCGCAAACACAGAAACTGGCCGAGCTTGCCCAGCAAGCTAAGGACAGCCACCATCAACTCCGAGAAAGCATCAGCAACCTACAAGAGGTTTTGGACTACCTCAGGGTGTGCATTAAATATCAAGCATTCGACCTTGAAGCCACTCGTCGGGAAAACAGCTACTTAAAAAAGCTGATCGAAGAGAACAACAACGACAGTAAGTAGATACGAACTCACAAGCTTTCATCTTTCGACAAGGGCGTATTCGATCTGAATACGCCCCTGCCTTTTTGGGTCCCTGCAAGCCAATCGGCCTTTCCAAAACACTCATCATTTCGTCTCGCCACGCCGATAAGGGAACAGTAGACATGACGCAATCGATCTAAAGGACCGGCAAGATGAATCCAAACAGAAATGCTATCTCCATTCACCTGCCCGAGTGGTTTTCTGACTTTATGGCGGCCCAGGGCGACACCTTCCCTTCGCAGGAGGAGCGCATGAGACTCGCGATTAACTTGGCTAAGAAGAACGTCGAGCACAACACGGGTGGCCCCTTTGGCGCTGTCATTTGCTCGACGCGGACAGGTCAGTTGGTCGCAGCCGGTATCAATATCGTGATCACCGCGCACTGCTCCCTTGCTCACGCCGAAATGGTCGCATTGACCCTGGCGCAGCAGTCACGCAACAGCCATATCCTGTCGGAATGCGAACTCGCGAGCAGCACTGAGCCCTGTGCCATGTGCCTAGGCGCCATTCCCTGGTCCGGGGTCCAGAGTCTTCTCTGTGGCGCGCGAGGGGCCGATGCCGAGGCCATTGGATTTGACGAAGGGACCAAGCCGAGACAGTGGCGCGCGGCCTTGGAGCGGCGCGGCGTTCAGGTGACCAGGAACATCTTGCGCGACGAGGCACGGGCCGTCCTGCAGTCCTACAAGCGGAGGGGCGGACCCGTCTACTGAGCATCCAGGGAGGAGCACTTTTCCCTTTTCTCCTTGGGGACTCCCCTACTATACTCAGCCGATGTTTAAGTCCTTGCTGGATCTCTATACGCGCTACTACCTGGTCGGCATCGTCGTCATAGGCGTGCTTGCTTTCTTTGTGCCGGCGCCCTTTGCCAAAATCGGGAGCCACGAGTTGTTGGTGTTGGGGGAGAGGTTTTTTGTCCTCACGACAAACAAACTCTTCTTTGGGTTGACCATGTTCGGCATCGGCGCCGTCCTCAAACGTGAGGACTTTAGGCACGTCGCACGCCACCCCTCAATCGTCTTCATTGGTGTCTGTGCGCAGTTTACCCTGATGCCCCTGGGGGCCTATCTCTTTACCAAGGCGTTCCATTTAGACAGGGAGCTGGCCATTGGCCTGATTTTGACGGGATGTGCACCGGGCGCCATGACAAGCAACGTCATGTGTTATCTTGCGAAGGCAGATACGGCCTATTCGGTGTCTCTCACCACGGTCTCGACACTGTTGTGTCCCCTGTTGACGCCGATTCTCCTCCAATGGTTGGTGGGATCTGAGTTGAATATCCCCTTTGTTCAGCAGTTCTTCGGTCTGTTCGTCACAGTGGTGTTACCCTTGCTGATGGGTTTCTGGGCCCGACAGCTTTTCTCAGAAAAGATAGAACGCATACTGCCGGTGTTTCCCGCCCTCTCCGTGACATTCATCATCTTCATCTGTGCCTATGTCATTGCCAAGAATCACACCCGTCTGCAGGACCTTACCGGGGCCCTGTTTGCCACCATCCTCTGCTTGAACCTCTACGGTTTGTCGGCAGGCTATGGCGTGGGAAAAGTCTTCGGTTTTGTCCCACAGCGACGTCGAACCCTCGCCATTGAAATCGGCATGCAAAATGCCGGCCTGGGCGTTATTCTGGCAACGACTCTGGCGGATGAAGGAAAAGTCAGCGATCTAATTACGTTGCCACCGGTGCTGTTCGTATTCATTTGCATTATCACCGCTTCGGCCCTCTCCGCCTACTGGCAGAGAGGCGTGCCCGGGCCGGGAATTAGTAATCAGTGATCAGTCGTAGGGTGTGCCCCGCACACCATGTGACGTCTAATCGTTTCGGTGTGCGGGGCACACCCTACGCGAAATCGACGACCCGATACTTCACCTTTTTCATGGACTTCGCCACAAGCCCCTCGATAAGATGTCACCTATGCGGCGCCGCAAGATAAAACTGATCATCGGCTATGACGGCACCCACTACCACGGCTGGCAGATTCAGCCCGGTTACAGCACACTCCAAGAGACGCTCTGTCAGGCGGCCACCTCCTTGGTCGGTCGCAAGACCCATGTCCACGGGGCCAGTCGCACGGATGCCGGCGTGCACGCCCTGGGACAGTCGGGGCTCATCGAGGTGGCCGGCCCCATCCCCACAGAAAACTTTCCCAAGGCCCTGACCGATCGACTTCCCGAGGACATCGCCGTCACGGACGCCTGCGAGGTCGATCGCCGCTTCGATCTGATCGGCGATGTCACCCGCAAGCTCTATCGCTATACGCTGTGCGTGAGCAAACCGCGCCCGGTCCTGATGACCCGTTACTGCTGGCACCTGCCGGGCTCCATCGACATCGGCGCCATGCAGCAAGCCGCTCGGCACCTGGTCGGCGAACAGAACTTCAAGTCGATGGCCTCCAGCGCGGATGCCCGTCAGAGCGCCATGCGCACACTCTTCCGATGTGACGTCACGGAGGAAATCGAGGGAATGAATCACTGGGTGCGGGTGGACGTGGAGGGCAATGGTTTCCTCTACAACATGGCACGCAATATCGTGGGCACGCTGGTCGACATCGGACACGGACGGTGGGGTGCGGACCACATGCCGGCGATACTGAAGGCGCAGGATCGCAACGCCGCGGGACAGTTGGCCCCGGCGCGGGGCCTCTGTCTGATGTGGATCAAGTACTGAGGACGAGCAGGGGTCAATCTAAGGAAAGCTTCTTTGAAGATTGTTCACATCATAACTCGTCTTATCGTGGGCGGCGCCCAAGAAAACACCTTGATCACCTGCCGACTCCTCGCCGAGCGCGGACACGATGTCACCCTTATCACCGGACCGGCCCTGGGACCCGAAGGGCAACTCTTTTCGCAGACGGAAGGGCAGAAGTACGGGACTTACGTGATCAAAGAACTGCGCCGGCCGATCGCGCCTCTGAAAGACTACATCAGTTATCACAAACTCAAAGGGATGCTGGAAGGATTGCAGCCGGACATCGTGCACACGCACTCCGCCAAGGGGGGCATCCTGGGGAGACGCGCGGCCTACCACATGGGAAAACACCGACCCAAGATTGTGCACAGCGTGCACGGACTGTCATTTCATCCCTACCAAAACCCCATCATCAACCGGCTCTATGTCGCCATCGAGCGGGCCACCGCCCGGTACACCGACCACTTCATGACCGTGGCGGATGCCATGACCTCGCAGTCCCTGGCCGTGGGAATCGGCCGCGACAAGCCCTATACCACGGCCTACTCCGCCATAGACGAGGCGCCCTTTCTGAAGCCCGTCTCCGACTCTGAACGGCGGGCCTTTCGGGAGAGACACGACATTCATGAAGACGCCACCGTGCTGGTCTGCGTGGCGCGGCTCTTTATGCTTAAGGGACACGACTACATCATTGAATCCGCTGCTTCGCTGGCCCGGCGATTTCCCCAGGCCCTATGGCTCTTCGTGGGTGACGGCAACTTGACTGCACGCTATCGGCAGAAAATCAATAGGATGGGCCTAGAGG
>JADFMM010000186.1 GCA_022563885.1 Planctomycetota bacterium
AGGCCTTGGCATCCGCGAAGTCTGAGAGTGAGTAGGTCTTGCCATCCGTCGCGGGCAGGGTGAAATCTAGTGCCGACTGACCGAGTTCCAGTGTGAAAGCCATGGTATCGTCTCCAAAGTTGAGCCTAAGTTTCTGTTGGATTAGGCCTCCTTTTTAGCAACTGTCTTTCCGAAATCAAGCAAGAAATGAGACCGGCAACAGGTTCGCCCAAGAGATCAGTCTCTATCGGGTCATGACGGCATCAGGATCGGCCAGCGCTGCTCTGGCTAGGTCTCCGTTCTCCATAAATTTCTGAGTGTCTGCCACTTCGATAAACTTGAGTCGTAACTCCTTTTGATCCAAAGAGATCAACGCGAACCAATCCGGCAGGGTGATATCAGTGGGTTCGTCCACATAAGCGGCCAGGAGGGTAATGCCGTTGATTTCAATTAGGCTGCCTGAGAACTCCAAGGGCTCGGCCTTGCCATCGGCGTCGGCAAAGCGGATGTTATAGCGTTTTTCTTTTCCGACCGTAGCGATCAGCGTTCCATTGGGGTCCCGCCACTCTCCTAGAAACGCGTCGTTGGTTATCATGTGCTCGGGCTTGAAGAGCCTAGGGAAGGGGTGTAACTCCGCTTCGTCTTGCCAGAGATCGTTGGCGTCGGCAAGGGTCTGAACGAAGGCTTGCAGTTCCTCAGTGTCGCCGGTTAAGAGCAGATGGTCGCCATGCTCCTGAGTGCTGAACGCATTGGGGTCGAGTTTGAGCATCTCCTGGAGGCCGTCAACTCGCAGTCGCCGCATTCGTAGCTGCGAGGCCTCCAGCTCGACCTTTAGTATCGTGTGTGTCAAGACGAGATGGGCGTTGAAATAGCCTGTTTGGTGGGGCCAGATCAGTGGCGCTGTAAGCATTGGCGTCAGCTCTAGATACTGGTGATCACCCAGCTGCACCAGTTGTCCCTTAAAATGGCTTGATACGATCATATCCACCTGACGGACGATATAATCGTCCTCTTCGTCTTTGGTGAATTCCCAGACCCCACCCTCGCCTACCCATTTCCCCAGGAGGACGGCCTCGAAGGCCTTGTTCTCCTCCGTTTGCAGCGAATGGAGTGACAAGACATATTTTTCGCAACCCACCAGGCCCAACAACAGCAACCCCAGTGTCCACTTTGTCACAGTGCCCATGCGCTTCATTTCGATCTCCTTAAAGTGATATTCGGCTTCTACTCCTGTCTATTCATAGAGTATTGGCCCCAGCAGGTGCGCGTCTTTCTGAAAAAATGAGTGAAAAAAGGAAAATAAGGGGGACCTCCAAGAATTGCTTTCCAGGCGAGGACAAGCACTCTATCGCGTCTGCTTGGAGTACCCCCATGCTCCTGCGCGGAGTTGCCTTGCTAGCGACCACTTCATCATCGGTGCCTGATGACTTCTTTCGGAGTCGTCCCTCTGAATAGCCCGATTAGGATCACTGTGACCACGACCAGCCCGGCGCTCGTGAAGTAGGCCGCCTGACCGTATTGGTTCTCCTCGGGGAGGGCGCCAACCAGGAGCAAGCCACCGCCGAGGATGGGGCCCACGATCCTCCCCAGGCTGGCGGCGGATGCCATGAGACCCAGTACCCTGCCCTGCAAGGCCGGTGCGGCATTCCGGGAGGCTAGGCCGTTGAGGGGTGCGGTCATGAGGCCGTGGCCGACGCCAATGGCGGCCGTGGCCGTCCATAGCAGCTGGGTCGTGGTGCCCAGTGGCAACATCACGAAACCGCCGATCGAAAAGATTGCCCCGATGACGATCAGCGCCTTCTCGCCCCAGCGTTTCACCAAGCGGCCCAGCAGGCCGCCTTGGATGATGGCGCCCAGGACGCCGATACTTGCGAAGAGGTAACCGTTTTCTTTTACGCCGTAGCCGAAGGCCCGCTCGGTGAAAAGGGGATAGGTCGTGGTGAGCAGGGCGAACGCGACCGTCTCGAGGAAATAGGTCGCCATGAGCAGCCCTTGGATTCGCGCTTGACCGCCGGCGAACACCTCACTCAGGGGCACGTCTTGTCGCGTCGTCTGTCGTTTCTCGCGGGGGAGACTCTCTGGCAGGTAGAAGGCCAGTGCGAGGGTGTTGACGAAGGCCAGGCCTGCGGCGAAGAGCAGCGGGGCCGCCATCGAGATCTGAGCGAGCATCCCGGCGATGGCGGGTCCGAAGATGAAACCGAGGCCAAAGGCAACGCCAATGATCCCCATACCCTTGGACCGTTCCTCTGGCTTGGTGATGTCCGCGATGTAGGCCTGGGCGGTAGAAATGTTTCCTCCGGTGATGCCATCAATAATGCGTCCCAGGAAGACCAACCAAAGGCAATCTGCCAGCCCCATCAGCAGAAAACCGAGGACGGTGCCGGCCATGCAGAGAATGAGCACGGGACGGCGACCGACGCGGTCGGACAGTCGGCCCAAGAGTGGCGCACAGAGAAATTGAAAGATGGAATACGACGCGATGAGCCAGCCTGCGGTCGCGGACGACGCCCCAAAACTCTTGGTGTAAAGGGGCAGGAGCGGTATCACGATGCCGAAGCCGATCAGGTGCACAAAGACGGTCAGAAAGATGATCAAGAACTTCGAACGCTTGGTCGCGTGCAACTCAATGTCTCCCGAATGATCCCAGGCTGTGTCGGAAAACTCGATCTGGCTTCGAGCGGCCCTTTTTTCGCCTGGCGGCATCGACGATGAAACCAATATCGCCTGCTTCGCCGTCATTGCCAGGCACGAAAAATTGCTCGCTCTCGGGCCGACGACGGAGTTTTCCGACACAGCCTAGCGATTGGCCGTGATAAACCCCTGGCCAGCAGGACAGGAATCCTATCCGGCACAAGGCTTGGGGTCAATGTCAGGTGTTCCCCTCGGGTCGCAGCTAGAGGCTCTTGATTGGGCCCAGGGCCAAAACGATATCTTCGAGAACCTTATCAAGCGGCTTGGCTGACAGTCAGTATTCCGAATAGGATTTTTCTTCGGGATCGGCTTTGTTGGTACGCTTGTTGAAGGGTCTGAGCTTTGCGTGCGACAGGACGAGCGGTATAGTGCGCTCTGGGGCGCAGCAGATCAATCTGCGCTACAGGAATGGGGAATCATGAAGGCACTGGCAGTCGATGGGCTGACAAAATGGTATGGCTCGGTGAAGGCGGTCGAGGACGTGACCTTTCACATCGAGCGAGGCGAGGTCTTCGGATACTTGGGTCCCAACGGATCGGGCAAGACGACCACCCTCCGCTGTCTCATGGGCTTCCTGCGGCCGACGGGGGGCGTGTGCGAGGTCCTGGGGAAGAGGATCGTTCCCGGCCGCGCGACCCAACACCGCCGCATCGGCTATCTCCCCGGCGATTTTCACATCTGGCCGGACCGCACGGGCAGACAGTCCTTGGCATTGTTGGCGGCCCTAGGACAGGATTCCGACTTGAGATCGACGCAGCAGGCACTTGCAGAGAGACTGGAGGTCGACCTGGACCGACGCGTTGAGACACTCTCCAAGGGCAATCGTCAGAAGATCGGGGTGATCAGTGCCTTTCAGCATCAACCCGATTTGCTGATTTTGGACGAACCCACCAGTGGACTGGATCCCCTCATGCGTCAGGTAGTCTTGGGGTTGATCCGCGAGGCTACCAAGGCGGGTGCCACCGTCCTCTTGTCCTCCCACGATCTTAGCGAGGTTTCGGCCATCTGCGAACGGGCGGCCATTCTGCGGGAGGGCCGACTGGTGGAAGTGGCCCCCATATCGCAGATCGTGCAGCGAGGCGAGAGACGACTGAAGGTTTGGTTCGTGGAAAAGAGTCCTCAACCCTCGGGCATACCCGATGACCTTCCCGGCGTACGCATCGTCGAACAGAATGGCAACACGCAGGAGATTGCCTATCAGGGACGGGCCGATACGCTCCTCAAGTGGCTGGCGCAGTACCAAGTCGATCGGATCACCACACCGCAGACCTCCCTGGAAGAGGCCTTCATGGAGTATTATCAGGGGAAGACGAACGGTGACTGAGATCGAACGTCCTGGATTCCCCTGGCCTCTGCTGAAGTTTTGGTTCTGGCGGACCTGTCCCATGTGGTGTGCCTTTGCCCTAGTCATCTTTCTAATGCAGATGGCCATCTGTGGCATCATTCACGACAACGAACGAGTCAAGGTCATGCTGAAAATGATTGACATGATGCCCTCGATCCTCAAGACGGCTCTGGGCGGCGAGAGCCTGCGGGTGGGCAACGTCTCCGGCCTCATCGCCATCGGCTACAACCATCCCCTCGTCTTGCTCTCCTACATGTTCTTTGCGGTCTCGGTCCCCACGGGTTGGCTCACCGGCGAGTCTCAGAGTGGCGCCATGGAGCTGATCCTGAGTCGCTTCGTCACCAAGACCCAGGTCTACCTCTGCGCCGCCCTGATTACGCTCACCGGCATGTTTGCCCTGGTCCTGGTCATGTTCCTGGGCACTGTCACGGCTACCCGGCTCTACGACTTCGGTCAACCGATCCCGCTCTATCGCTTCTTTCAGACGGCTATCAACGCCGGTCTCCTGGCCAGCACCATCGGCGCCGTGGCCCTGCTGGCGGCCGCCACCTATCGTCGCCGACACATGGCCGTGGGTGTGGCTGTCGGTTTTATCGTGATCAACTACTTCGTCTCACTCATCGCCGACTGGTGGCCCCGCATGGGCTGGATGAAGCCCATCACGCTCTTCACCTATGTCAACGGTCACAAGATATTCGTTGAGAAAGTCTGGCCGTGGACGGACATGGCGGTCCTGGTGGGAGTCCTCCTGTTCGCGGCAATGCTCGGCGGCATTGTTTGGCAGCGACGGGATTTATCGGTTTGAGGTATTCTCCAAAGGTTCCTACAACGGTAACAAGACCGTAACCTACTCCTGCCACAGAACTTGTTTTTGAACTCCCGTCGAAAAAAAGTGCAAACGATTTGAAACGGAAAGCGCGCTTTTGCGTCTACGGTGTAGAGGTTCAAGACAGGTAGGCATGATGTGCTGAGAGTGCCTACCCAAAAGAATCGTAGCACCGCGTGCCCCGAGCTTGTCGAGGGGAAAATGAGCGTCTTTGCGTCTGGCTAGGAAGGCGAAGCAGGCTATCCGAGGATAGTCGCTGCAGCCTGACGCCGTCCAAACACAGAAAAAGCCGTGTGAATGCAGAGTCATCTTGCGTAGGTACTCTAAGTACAATTGAAACGGATTCAAGGGATGGGGCCTTAAGTTAGGTGAGCCCGTTTGGTCCGGGCATAGACACGGACAGAAGGACTGAAGGAGAGTTAGGTCATGGTCAGTCACTATCAGAAGCCGGAGATCGATACCCAACACATGCTGGCGTTCACGAAGGTGAAGAAACAACATATGAATGCCCTCTCTTCCATTCTGTGGAAGCTCTCAGGAGATCGAACACTGTTTAAGGGGGCCATGCAGGACGCCCTCTACCAAATGTGGGAAAAGACCGACCAACTGGATGGGGAAGAGGCGGAGGATGTGCTCTATCAGATCGCCCTATCCGCCAACCAGAATGCCTGGCGGAGTCAGGTGACTGAACCTAGCCAGATAGGGTCGTTGCGGCCGTCTGACCAGCCACCGACGGAGAAGGAACGCCAGCGTGTGACCACCCTGATCCGCTGGGCGATCAGCCGACTGGATCCCATGCACGCCCTGGTGATCCTGTGGCGCTACCTGGAGGCAAAGGATGACAAGACCATCGCGGCGGAGATGGGTTGCACACTGGAAAGGGCCAAACACTCTGTGGCTGAGGCGGTCGGCGCCCTCAAGGCGCAACTGCGCGAGGCCGCTCAGGCTCATCGATTGAAGACATGGAACTTGTACTGGAATATGACGCAACTCGCGTTCGACCCGACGAAGGAGTTGTCAAAACCAGCGTGACTGTGGTGTGTACGGCTGAAACGCCGCCCCATCTAGTGGCCGATCTCTCCTCCAGTTCCGGCAGCGTCACCCTCACGGTCCCGTCCAACTACAGCGGCCGGGTGGCGATGTCGACCAGCAGTGGCTCCGCCTCCAGCGATCTGCCCATCACCATTCAGGGTACGATCAGCAAGCGGCGATTGGTGGGAACCATCGGCGCAGGCTCGGGTAGGACTGCGCTGAGGACCTCCAGTGGATCCGTCCGTTTGAAGCGCCAGGCTGCTCCGACCTTGCATCTCTCGACTGGTCATGCTATGTAAGCTGGATGGTACCAACGGATGATTCACCGGAGTCTTCCTCCGAGGCTCAGTCACACAGATCCTGTCACGAGCAACTGAGGACGGCTCAAGCGCGCTGGAGAGAAGAACGCGAGCAGGACGCCCGTCGTGAGCGCGACTGGTCCTGGGCCCGTTTGGGCAGCTTCGGAGTGGCCATGCTTTTTTTTGTGCTGGCGCGACACCAACTTGTCTATGCGGCTAGCGGTACGGTCCTGCTGTTACTGCTCTTCATGTTTACGGTGCTCAGGCACGCCGACTGGCAAGCGAAACGTCGGTCGGCCGATCAGCGTCTCCGCATCCTGAAGGAGTCCTTGCACCTTGCCGTTCAAGCGGGGTCGCCAGTGCGTTCCTCCGTGCGCCCTGCCGATCCCCTACACACCACAATGAGCCCTCCGCAGATTCTGGCGTCGGGACCGACCTGGCCATTGACCGACCAAGAGTGGGACGATCTCGATCTCTATGCCGAGCCCGTGGGCCTCTTTGGCCTGCTGAACCGTTGCTCTACCGATCAGGGCGCCCGACGTCTGCGTGACATGCTCGATGCGCCCCTGCTTTCCCTCGAACACATTACGCAGCGGCAAGACATGGTCCGCTGGCTCGCCTCTGCCCATGAAGAGCGTATCCACATCATGGCCTCTGCCTTGCCCCTGCGAGGGGCGTCTGATAGCCTGGACCAGCTTGTGACACTGATACGCGAACTCGCGGCGAACCCTCATCCCAAGGCGTCCCTAGTGATACGGCTATGGTCTCTCCTCAGCGGTCCCGCCATGGGCTATGCCCTGCTCAAAGTCCTCTTGGGAGAGTTCGCATGGGTGCAGGCACTTGTTCTGCTGATGCTGATCAACGGGCTCATCCAGGCTCTCTATCGATCCATGTTTCGCAGGATGCGGGACTCCGTGCTTCCTTTTCTCCCACTGGTCCACACCTTGAGGTGTTTCCTGACCCATGCCAAGCAGGCCGGCCAGGATCTTCCCGACCAGACTGAGTTACGGCGGCTCAAAGCGGCCATGAACGAGGTGGTGACAGTGACGGGGATTCCGACGCTCTGCCAATGGTTGGAGATGGCGAGCCTAGGGGGGATCGTGCGAACCCCCTTGAATATCGCCTTGTTCTATGACTTGCATGTGGGAGAGGCCGTCGTTCAACGCCTCCTCTCCCACCGTGATCGACTACTGGCCGGTGTGGGGGCGCTGGGCGAAATCGAGGCCTTGAACAGCCTGGCCTGCTTTGGGGCCGAACGGGAGGGCACCTGCTTTCCCATACCGACGGTCGACAAACTCCTTGCCATTCGTCAGGGCTGTCACCCGCTGATCGCCACGGAGGAGGTGCATCGCAACGGCATCCGCCTTACCGCCCGAAAAAGAGTCTGGGTGGTCACCGGTCCCAATGCGGCGGGCAAGAGCACCTTTCTCCGCATGGTCGGTGTTAATTGTCTGCTCGCGCAGGTGGGTGGCGTCGTGACGGCCGAGTCGATGCACTGGACTCCCGTACGCCTCCTCACCGACGTGCGTGTGCGCGACGACCTGGCCAAGCATGAAAGCTACTTCATGTCGGAAGTACGCCGCTTGCGTCGTATCATCATGGACACTCAGGAAGACCCGCCCATCTTGGGCCTCATCGATGAGCCCTTCCGCGGCACCAATTCGCAGGAACGCAGCGCCGCCGGCGTGGCCTTGCTAGAGCACCTCATCGTCTCTCCCCATTTCTTTCTGGTCGCGACCCATGAAGAACTCTTGGCCCAGTGTGCCGCCCGCTCCCCGGGGACGGAGAACTATCACTTTTGCGAGCAGTTGACCGACAGTGGTATTACCTTTGACTACGCCCTCCGGCCCGGCCCGGCCAGCACCAAGACGGCCATACGCATCCTCGAACAGGAAGGTTATCCCACGAGCTTTCTGGAACGTGCCAGAGCGCTGATGGAGGAAGCCACCGAGTGACGCCGCGGGTCACTGATTCTCCCAGCCTCCAGTGCAATCGCATGTAGATGACAAGTTCGTGCGAAACACAGCAGCAATGCCAATTGGCTAGGAGTCCCACCGTTAAAGTAATCAGTAATCAGTAAACAGTAATCAGTGATCGGTCTGGGTCGAAAACTGATTACTATGTCACTGATTACTGATTACGATAATCCTGAGATCCCGGGAGCGGGCAAAAAAAGGGGTGATCGGGACCGGATAAATAAATGTGCGATTGCCCTGTCCCAGCCCCCTGGGGGCGGCACCTTGATGGCCCAGACTTCTAATTAAGAGAGTTCCTCATTCCCCCTTGTGCCCGCTGAACTGAAAGCGCAACGAAAAAAAACGGAGCGGCACGGGCGGGCGGGGCAGAAAAAACAGGTCTGGGGGGGGAGGGTGCGGGCGTCCTCCTGCTCAGCACAGCGGCACCCGCCGTCGTGATCGGTCCATTTGATTCATCGCTACAAGCGGTGCAGCTTCTCTGTCAATCGGCGGCAGAGTTCACGCCCATAGTCGGTCCACTGACCTTCGCCCCAGTAACGGAAGCAACTCGTCTGGGTCAGCATCAAGAGGTAGAGTGCCTCGCGATACTCGCTGTCTGTGCTGGGCAGCTGCTGCGACAACAGCTTTTCGGAAAAAAGCGCGCTGGCCTTCTGCATGGGACCCAGCACGCTCTCATACCCGGCGACCCAGGACATGTCGTTGGTCCAGCTTCCGCCTTCGACGTGAAAACGGTCGTCTTGCCGCTGCAGCTCGGCGATACAGGCTTCCATCGCCTCCGGTCCCGTGCCGTCGGTGAATCGCTCCCAGATCCGTCCCTGCATGATGGGCTGCAGGGCGGGGTAATCCTGTTCCGTGATGCCTTGCGTATCTAGGTATTCCAAGTATTCACTCACGTTGACGGCGGGAGTCTGCGTGGCCGTGGCCGCCTTCATGGTTTCCTGGAACATCGCGGGAAACTCATTCATCATGACGCCCCCATTTTCGCCGTCGGCGATCTGAGTGACAATGGGCGGGACAGAGCGACCGGCCAGGTCACGAGGTCCGAGCGTCAGGGCCTCGTGGTAGGGTTGCATCTGCGCCACCAGTTTGGTGTCACTGCCCTGCGTCTTGATGATGGCCGTGATCGAAAGCGTCTCGCCGCGGGAGTTCTTGGCAACGAGTCGATGGGGCAGGTGGGGATCGAATCCTCCCTGACCGGTGTCGATCGGCTCGACCGTATGTTCCTGGACCAGGACCCAGCGGAAGCCACACTCCTTCAGTGTCTTCACGAACTCGTAGCAGACATCGGGGTGGTTGGGCAGGGCCATTTCGGAAGGGGAGAAACCGCGGACTTTGCTCAGGGCCTCCAATCCGAAGAGGGCCGCAAAGAAATGTTGCCAGGCTCGGACATGTAAGCGCAGGTCCTGGACGGGCGTGGATGGGGCGACCGCATGACCCCAGGGCGTGGCCAGCCACTCGACGCAGGGACTGTACTCGGGCGAACAGGTGATGGTCCGCAGATGCTCGATGACGTCGTCGAACTCCATCTGGATGAGACCGTGCAGCAGGCATCCCGAATAGTCCAACATGATCCGTGGTTGGTGGCCGGCATCTACCAGCTTGGGAATGAACTTGCCCAAGCGTTTATAGCAATCGTGGAAGACCGTGGCATTGTATTCATCTCCGTGCTCCATCATGTGTTGGAGATTGCTGATGATCTGGGCCTCCTGCAGGTCACCCTTGCCTGCCGGGATCAGCGGTTGATGCATGTGCAGGGCATTGGCAAAACAACTCTTGACCCGCGGAAAGTCGATTTGGCTCTGCGGCAGATAGAAGGGGCCGCACCCCTTCATGGCCTCCGCAATGGTCTCTTCAGAACCGCAGATATTGGGCAGTTCAGCAATATAGGGACATAGCGTCTGTTGATTCATGCGGGCACTATAGAGGTGCAAGAATGGCATGTATAGAAAAAAGTCACCTCAATGGACCCCTTCCCAGAGGTAGTAAAAACGGGTGCCGGTCGATGGCTTCAAGAAGCTGGGCAGCACACTAAGCATCGAAGGTGTGCCCGAGTCATTGGAAGAGTAGAGGTTGCCCTGCTTCAGGTAGGAAGGACCATACATGACGACCTTGGCCTTCTTGAGACCGGCCAGCTCCTTCGCTCGTTCGATAGCCTCGGAAAGATAGGCGATCCTGTCAATCAGGCCGAGATCCAGCGCCTGCTGGGCCGTGTAGATCCGTCCATCGGCGATGGGACGGAGTGTCGCTTCATCGAGATTGTCTCTTCCCTCCAGGATCACGGCCAAGAATCGCTCGTAACTGTCCGTGATCATCCTATTGAGTATTTCCCGTTCCTTCTCTGTCAGGGACCTGGTGGGG
Source organism: Planctomycetota bacterium (assembly GCA_022563885.1). Classification (GTDB taxonomy): domain Bacteria; phylum Planctomycetota; class Phycisphaerae; order Sedimentisphaerales; family Anaerobacaceae; genus JAIPFM01. The sequence goes on from JADFMM010000186.1 coordinate 10,507, forward strand.
GACATCATGTCCTTGAGTTCGCCGCTCTTGATCGTTTCCGACTTCAGGCCCAGCTTCTTCATGGTGTCGGCATAGCTCAGGGTTTTCATGATGACGCCGATGCTGCCGGTAATGGTCGAGGGCTGGGCATAGATCTCGTCGCATCCCACGGCCAGGTAGTACCCCCCGCTCGCGGCCATGCCGAGCATGGCGGCGATCACCGGCTTGTGCGTCTTCTCCTTGAATTTCAGCAACTCATGGTGCATCAAGTCACTCGCCGACACCGTACCTCCGGGCGAGTTGATTCTGAGCACCACGGCCTTGACGCTGCTGTCTTTCTCTGCCAGGCGGAGTTTCGCCACGAAGTCACTCACCGGATTGCTGCGGCCGCCGAACAACCCCACACCGGATCCATTCGTCATGACCCCATCGACATCGATGATCGCGATCTTCTTGTGTACCCAGAAGCCACCGGGTTCGATGATTCGTTCCTTGTGGCGTTGCGGTTTGGCAACCGGCTCGATCAGAAACGCGCCCGGCATGCAGCCGGTGAGGGTTGGGATCAACATCAGCAGGACAGGCAAATAGAGAATCGCTCGCATCATGGTCATCAAATCCTTTCCTATGGTCCTATCATCGGTAGCCCAGTGAATATGTGGATTGTACCAGTTTGACGATTCGCCGCAATCCCGGTCCTGTCGAGTGCCGTGCCAGTGGTCTACAAACACACTCTTCTGGCCGTCATTACCGCTGCGCCAAGGCATGCAGTACGTTGAAGACTGGAAGGGATGGGTTGACAACCAAGTGTTGTCGCAGAGCAAGTTTTCAAGAACCGTATCATACTTGCTCCTGAACGTAAGCCTTAGAGGCGCCAAAGCTGAGCTTGGCCCGGAATTCAAAGGTTGTTTATTCCCCAAGGTTTTTGTAGATTTAATCCTTAGTCGGCATTCAGACAGCTCACTGCTGGAGGCAACGGAAAATGGAACTTGGCAGACTAACAAACATGATCTTCGTGTTCATGTTGCCAACTCTCGCAGTGGCAGATCAAGCAACAGAGGGCAAGCTGCCTGTACATGAAGCAGCCAAGGCAGCTAGCCTTGAGCGGGTCCAAGCGTTACTGGATGCGGGCGAAGATATCAATAAGAAGGACGAATACGGGCACACACCTTTAATGTCGGCCTTGATGCATGCCAATAGTGACTTAGCAAAGCTGTTGATAGCCAAGGGCGCCGATATCAATGCGGCGAGCGAAGACGGTAACACGGCGCTGCACCATGCCATCGCTTTCTACAATCATAAGAGCGTTGTAAAGCTCCTGATAGATAAAGGTGCCAAAATCAATGTGCAGAACTGGGAAGGCTGGACACCGCTTCATGAGGCAACCGCACCGGGGCACCCCCGCGATTTGTCTGGTGGACTTATTGAGAGAGACATCGCGGAAATGCTCATAAGCAATGGTGCCAAAGTAAATGTGCTAAGTACAAA
>JADFMM010000449.1 GCA_022563885.1 Planctomycetota bacterium
TGAGTTCCAAAAAAGAGTGGCGAGCGGGTAGACTTACCCACGTCGTCAATCAACACTCATTTGAAGGAGCATTTATGAGTAAGTCGTACCACCAGCTCACCGAGGAAGAGCGTATCGAAATCTATGCACTAAGGAAAGAAGGAAAATCAATATCGCAAATTGCTATGGACCTTGGTCGAGATCGATCTACCATCCAGCGGGAGATCAATCGGAATTCTGGGCAGCGAGGCTACCGCCCAAAACAGGCGCACAGAAAGGCCAAGGAGAGGCAGGTACTTAAGCGCAGGGCGATCAAAATGACTGAACCGACTCTGGCCTACATCCAGGGAAAACTAGCCCTCCAATGGAGCCCTGACCAGATTTCAAATGCGATGGGTTTGGACCCCGAATACACCGGTCAGGTAGTCAGCCATGAATCCATCTATTCGTATATCTGGGAAGACAAACGCGCCGGCGGAACCCTCTACAAGCAATTGAGAACCGCAAGCAAGGACAAATACCGAAAGCGATACGGCAAGCATGACTATCGCGGTAAGATCCCTAACCGTAAGGACATAGACGAACGGCCCGCGATCGTTGACCAGAAAGAACGTCTTGGCGACTGGGAAGCCGATTTGGTCGTAGGCTCAGCCGGGAGCGGCTACCTTGTCACGCTGGCGGAACGTGTTTCAAGGATAACTCTGATCGGTTTTGTTGACCAAAAGACAGCCCCAGAAGTGACTGCGGAAATCATTCGTCTCTTACTGCCTTACAAGCAACATGTGCACACAATTACCTTTGACAATGGTCGTGAATTCAATGGCCACCAGGAAATCTCCAGGCAACTGAACTGCGGTTGCTATTTTGCCAAACCCTATCACTCCTGGGAGCGCGGGCTGAATGAAAACACGAACGGGCTCATCCGTCAGTACCTTCCAAAAAAAGTACCGTTCCCTCCCATAACGGGTTCCACATTAGGGTACATTATGGGTAGATTAAATACACGACCAAGGAAGTCACTTGACTATGCCACACCAACGGAAATATACTCTCAACTAGTCAGATTAGTGGCATGATGAAAACGACTCATTTGTTGCACTTATGAGTTGAATCCGCCAATCTTTATCTTTAGGCCTGGTTCACAAACCGCACTGTCTTGGGTAACCACCTGAAAATGCATGTTGCCCCGATTTGAACCAGGCCAGAATTTCGGCGGGTTTTCCCTTTGCGCCCGAGTCAAGAGGACTTATCATGATCCCTGTTCGGCTAAGGCCTAATCACCCTGTCCGTCATAATTTGAAGGTGGCTGTTCCATGAAACCATTCCATGCAAACGGGCGCGATCAAAACACGCCGGCGACGCCAGGAGTAACCGATCCCCTCCCCTCCAAGCCGCTGGAAAAGAGACCGAATCCGTCGCCACCGTCCGACACATCCGTACGACAAGAGGTCTCGACCTTCTCGCGGCGTCGCTTCGTAAAGCACTCGTTGATGGCGGGCGCTGCGCTGGCAGTCCCCTATTTCATTCCGGCGAAGGCCTTGGGGCGAGATGGATCGGTGGCTCCGAGCGAACGGATCGTCCTGGCGGGGGTCGGCCACGGTCCCCGGGGACGCTATGACCTGAGCGCCATGCTGCCCGAAAAGGACATCCAGTTCGTGGCCGTCTGCGATATACAACGGACTCGACGTGAGCAGGCCAAGGCCATGGTCGATACCCACTATGGTGACCATGGTTGCAAGATGTACCGGGACATGTTCGAGGTGTACGGTCGTTCGGACATCGATGCGGTGTTGATCGCCACCGGAGAGCATTGGCATGCGTTGGCGTCTATCCTGGCCCTGAAAGCGGGCAAAGATGTCTACAGTGAAAAACCCTGCGGGATGACGATACGCGAGGTTCAGGCCTTGGCCGAGGCGGCCCAGCGCTACGGACGCGTTTTTCAGGCGGGAACACAACGCCGCAGTCAGGAAAACTTTCAGTATGCGGTCTATCTGGCGCAGAGCGGACGGCTCGGCAAGCTCCACACCCTGCATGCCTCCGTCTATATTCCCCGACGAACCTATGACTGGCTCCCGGCCGAACCGCAACCGCCTCAGGAGGAGTGCGACTGGGATCGTTGGCTGGGGCCCAGTCCCTGGCGTCCCTACAACAGGCGATACGTCGAGGGCAGATGGCGCGGCCACTATGACTTTGAGGGTGGGGCGAATTTCCTGGATTGGGGCGCCCACACGCTGGACTTATGTCAGTGGGCCAATCAGTCCGATCACACCATGCCGGTCGAGTATGAGGCGAACGACCGTGGAATCATCGGTCGTTATGCGAATGGCGTCAAATTGGTCTGTGATTTTCTTCCCGATCCCTTTGGTGATCGTTCTCCCCAGTACCACACCGCAACGGGCACCTGTCCGGTGAGATTCATCGGTGCTGAAGGTTGGGTGGAGACGGGTGACAGTGGCAAGATCGTGCTGTCCGAGAGCTTGGTTAAGACGGGGCAACGGCAGTTCAAGAAACCTGGCACCAGCGCGGCGGATCACGCCCGCAACTTTTTCGATTGTGTCAAGTCTCGGGCCTTGCCCGTTTGCAATCAGAACATCATGCGCCGATCACATATCGCCTGTTTCGCGGCCGCGATGTCCTGGGAACTCGGTCGAAAGATCACCTTCGATCCGGTTCAGGAGCGATTCGTTGGGGATGCCGAAGCCAATCGCAGAATCAGCCGTGCCCTGCGGGAACCCTGGTCGTTGAACGTGTAGGCAATAGAAACGAGAGAATACACCATGGTGAGGCTGCCCAGACGACTGCCGGCGGGATTGCTGCTAATCGCGACACTCTTCATTTCAGGGGCAACTCGCCCAGACACGGCGGAGTTGATCGAGGTCCTAAAGTCCGATGCCTCCCTGTTTGATAAAGCCCGAGCTTGTCAGCAACTGGGAGAATTCGGCACGCGAGAGGCCGTTCCAGTGCTGGCCTCTCTGCTCAGTCACGACCACCTCGGCGCCTATGCGCGAACGGGCCTGGAGAGGATACCCGGTCCCGAGGCCGCTACGGCGCTGCGCGCCGCCTTGCGTCAAACCCAGGGAAAATCTCTCGTAGGGGTCATTAACTCCCTCGCCGCGCTGCGCGACGAGAAGGCCGTGGTCGCCTTGATGGCGCTGACC
>JADFMM010000187.1 GCA_022563885.1 Planctomycetota bacterium
GTGACGCCGACGAAGAACCAGGACGGGCAATATGAAACAGTCCTAAACAAATGCTCTTCTACACTCCCGCCCGCGGACATAATGACATCTATCAGTCCCTCCTTTCTAGTCTCCCGCAGATACTGGCCTTCCTTAGCTAGGTTGTCCATATCGCTGGGCAGGGGGGGGGCGCTGAAGTTCAGGGCAGACCACTCTGGGGTCGTCCAGCCGAGGTGAACCTCGGCCGTCAGCAGTTTTTTGGGGTTATCGATTTCGATGAAGCTCCAGAAGTCATAGTCTGCGCTACGGGTTGGGTCATAAATACCGTTGCCGAACCACATGATATAACGGTCCGAGGCAGGATAGTAGTACCACGTCCCGGCATAGCCCTGCCCGCTGCCTCCAGACAGTTGGCCGGAAAGGTCGAACGTGATGTCGTACTCATACCTGGTGAGATGGCTGTTGTCCTGCGCCGCAGCCGTTCCTGCCCAAGTCACGACCAATAAAAGGCTTATCGTGCATTTCCGTGCGAATCCAACCATGAAAAAACCCTCAAAATTCAGAACTCCAAAGATTATAGCATCTCAGATAGTTTCACCCGGCGCTTCGCCCCCAGGCTCGCTTTGCTTAGAGTCCACCATTAACTCGGCTCTGAGATGACCCTGCTCCACAATTTAAGTACCAAAAAAGTCATCGTCCTACCCTAGACTTTCAGTACTTAGCGTCCGATATCCGAAAGTATACACTCTTTAATGTGGATAGTCTAGATAAAATAAATGTTTTGAATATAGTATGTGTTCTTGGTATGCATGTAATTTCTATTAAAATACACTACAACTCCTATAACCATCATATTACCACTTCGCTGGAGGACCTAGGCTACTTTTTTCCGAACGATAGCCTGGGAGAAGCTGAACTTTTGGCCAATTATAGAGGCTTCAAAGTCGGGCTTGCCATGGGGTAGGGTAAGAGGAAAAGAAACTCGGCACAGCTACAGACTTTACTGCCCCAGTGCAGAGGGATCCGTGCTTCGGGGATTCTTTCGAGGGTTGATATCGGTATGCTGTATGTGCCTCAAGAGCCATATGCCTTTTGCGGATCATAGACTTTTTCGGCCACGAACTCCAGCTTTTTGCCGTCTCCCTCCGTGACAGCCCGATAAAAGCAAGACTGATGTCCGGTATGACATTGACCCATCTCCACGGTCACTTTCAAGATAAGGCAGTCCTGATCGCAGTCCACCAGGATTCTTTGTACCTTCTGCACGTGACCGCTCTGTTCGCCTTTCTTCCACAGCTTCTGGCGACTACGGCTATAATAGACCGCGTTTCCCGTCTGTACCGTCAATGCCAAGGACTCTTCGTTCATGTAGGCGACCATCAAGATATCCCCCGTATCGGCATCCTGAGCGATGGCCGGGATCAAGCCAGCTGCGTCAAACCTGGGTGTAAAGACCAAGCCTTCTTCAATCTCCTGTGGGGCCGACATAGTGTCTTAATCCTCAAATTCTGTTCGATTCTGTTGACGCTTGTCGGGCATTCTTGTACCGACTATGATGCGATAAAACAAGGGGTGTTCTGTCACGTCTTTTTCAACTGGTGAGTCGGGGATGCAAAACCCAAAGAAACACGTTCTTCTCATTCTACGCCTGGCCGTGGCAGTCGGAGCGCTTGCCTGGGTCCTAGGCCAGCAGGACTGGGCCGAGCTTGCTGCCGCCTTCGGTAACCTCAAACTGGGTGCATTTGGCACGGGCCTCTTGGTGTTTGCCCTGGCTCAGGTCGTCCTTGCCTTACGCTGGTGGCTGCTCCTGTGCGCTCAGCGGGTCCATCTGACGCTATTGGTTGCGGTGCGACTTCATTTCTTGGGTCTGTTTTACAACAACCTGATGCCCAGTTCGGTAGGGGGCGACTTTCTGCGGGCCTGGTATGTCACCAAGCACACGGAGAAGCGCTTCGAGGCGGCGCTGTCCGTATTTGTGGATAGAGCCGTGGGGTTGTCCGGCATTTTTCTCATGGCCCTAGTCGCCTATTTTTCCCTAAGGCGGGGATTGACTTTGGATCCGATTTTCCATCCTCCCCAGGATAGTGGGGCCGCGAGGGACATCGGTCCCCAAGTTGTGGGCTACCTGTGCCTTTCCGTCTTGCTCCTTCTTACGTTGGTCCTGCTCATTGGATCGAGTCGGGCCTTCCTCGCCAAACACTGGGCGGGTAAGAGAGACTACCTGAAGTCTTTAGTCCTCAAAGCCAAACGGGTCGTGCTCGCCTATTGCAGGCGGCCCTGGGTCGTGCTCCTGACGCTCTGTTTAACCCTTTTTCTCCAGGCTTCCACGATTGTCGCCTTCTGGGTTGTGGGTCGTAGCATTGGCATGGAAGCCCATCTTAAGTACTATTTTCTGATCTTTCCGACGATGTGGGTGGTCGCGGCTCTGCCGGTGAGTATCGCCGGCATTGGCGTCCTCGAAGGCGGCATCACCGTCCTATTTACCAGTCTGACCGGGGCGACGAGCGAGCAGGCGGCTTGCCTGGCCCTCTGCCAACGGTTTATTTGGATTCTGACCTCCCTGCCGGGCGTGGCGATCCACCTCTCTGGAGGGCACCTTCCCAAATCCTTTTCTTTTGACGTCCATTCGAATGCCGAATGACCTTTTGAGCCGAAAGGGCCGCTCGAAGCCAGATCGGGTTTTCGGACAGAGCCTAGGCTTCCGCGGAGGCGTAGGACTGTACCGTTTACAAATCCGCGTGCCCGCGTTATTATGTGCAGCGAAACGGGGTCTCAGCGACGACTTCCTATCGGAAGTTCGGTGCTGGTTACGATGAAGAAACAGGTTTTGTTCCTGAATTGATGGGGAGAATGACATTGTTATTTACAATTACCGGAAAACACCTCGATATCACGGAAGCAATGAGGTCCCATGCGGAGGACAAGACATCCAAGCTTCCGCGGTATTACAATAGCGTCAATCGGGTCGAGGTGATTGTCGACGGTAGCGACGGGGGAAAAATGACTGTCGAGATTATCGCCCGGGGCGCGCACAGCAATGTGTTCGTTGCAACAGAGTCGGGTACGGATGCTTACCAGTGCATCGATATGGCGGTACACAAGCTGGAGCGTCAGCTCACGAAGAAGAAAACAAAGGAACGCGACAACAAGCATTCTGGAAATCCAGATGGAGCGTAGGATTTGATGAATTTTGCAGACTACATCTGTTTTGAGGCCTCGGTACCCAACATGGAAGTCAATGACCGGGATGACGCCATTTCGACCCTGGTCTACGCCCTGGACAAGGTGGGTAAACTCAGGTCGGGGACGTGCGATGAGATCATTGCGTCCGTCATTGAGCGCGAGAATGAGGCGAGCACCGGTATGGGCAGGGGCGTGGCCGTGCCACATGTCAAGCATGCTGCCGTGAAGGACATCGTGGGAAGCGTGGGTCAGATTCCGGCCGGAGTTGACTTCGCAGCGTTGGATAAGCAGCCTGTCTTCGCCATCATTCTCTTGATCAGTCCGACTGACGTTCCGGACAAACATCTGCAAGCCATGGAGAATGTCTTCAAACATCTACAGGAAGAGAAGTTTAGGCGTTTTTTGAGACAAACGAACTCGATGGAAGCCATTGAAGACCTCTTGAGAGAAGCAGACGACAATCCCTCATGGTAACGGTCCCACGTCTGCCAGAGTCCATGTGCAGGCCTATCGATTCAGGAGACACCCTATTGGCAGCTCCAATTTGCACAGCATCGGTAGAAATCCGGAACGTGGAAGGACTACACATGCGCCCCGCCATGCATTTCGTTGATGTGGCGAACAAGTTTTCCTGTGAGATTACGGTCACCCATGGGGACAACTCGGTCGATGGAAAGAGCATCATGCAGATCAGCATGCTGGCAGCGACTCAGGGGACAAAGCTCTGCATCAAAGCCCAGGGCGCGGACGCGGATGAAGCTGTTCGGGCCTTGCGCGAACTCATCGAGGTGAAACTGTTCCATGAATAGACTGTGCATCCCTTTACCTCACGACGACGGAGTCCCGCACTAGCGTGTCATGGAGATCAAGAAAGGCATAGCCGCATCACCGGGCATCGCGATCGCAGAGGCGATGATCCTAGATTGCGAGGATTATCGCATCCCGCGCCGCTCCATCAAGCCCTCCCAACGCATGGGCGAGATTCTGCGGGTCCGAAACGCGTTCAAGCAGGCGATCGGCGATCTCACCGAACTGGAAGCCGAGCAGGGAAAGTCCGATGCCGGCAAGATCAAAGACATCTTTGCCGTTCACCTGCGTTTCATGCGTGACCGGAGTCTTCGGAAGGAGATCACGGATAGGGTCTATTCACAATTGGTGGCTGCCGAATGTGCCGTGTCCAGCGTGCTTCGCAAGCTTGCCACGCATTTCACGAACGTGGAAGATGCCTACATCAGCGAGCGGGCCGCCGACATCTATGACATTGAGCGGCGCCTGTTGCGACATTTGCTGGGCCACCAGCGCGAAGATGTCGAGCATCTGAGCCAGGAAGTGGTCATTGTCACACGGGAATTGAGTCCGACGCAGACGGCAGGATTTGACCGCAACTACATTCGCGGCATTGCCACCGATGCGGGCGGGCGAACCAGCCATTCCGCGATTGTGGCCCGCTCCCTGGCCATCCCGGCCGTCGTGGCCCTTGAGGATTTTTCGGAGGCGGTTCGACCCGGGGATACGGTCATCGTCGACGGCAATCGTGGTATTGTGATCGTTGATCCCGATGAAGGGACCCTTGAGGAGTACCGTAAATCTCTGCGGGAGTTCACGGTCCTCGAGCAAAAACTCGACACCCTGCGAGAGAAGCCGGCCGAAACGCGGGATGGGACCAGGATCGTGCTGCTGGGAAACATCGAATTCCCCGATGAGAGTGAGATGATACTGCAAAAGGGCGGTGATGGGATTGGACTCTATCGAACCGAGTTTCTCTACTTGAACCGTCCCACCGAGCCGACCGAACAAGAGCATTACGATGCCTACGCAAAGACGATTCAAGCCTTCCAGGCCCGACCTGTCATCATCCGAACGGTGGACCTGGGTGCCGACAAACACACGCAAAGCCGGCGCTCTCTGAAGGAGCCCAATCCCTTTCTGGGGCTGAGGTCGATTCGCTATTGCCTGCAGCATATCCGGATGTTCAAAGTCCAGTTACGGGCCATCCTGCGGGCCTCGGCATTGGGCCACGTCAAGATCATGTTTCCCTTGGTGACCAATCTCCAGGAGATCCGCCAGGCCAAGCTCATCCTGCGGGACGTGATGGAAGATCTGGATGAAGAGTCCATCGCCTATGACCCGCGTCTCGAAGTCGGTATCATGATCGAGACTCCGGCCGCGGCGCTCACTGCGGCCAGTCTGGCCCAGGAGTCTAGCTTTTTTAGTATTGGCACCAACGATTTGATTCAGTACACACTGGCCGTGGATCGTGGCAACGAACATGTGTCAGCCCTCTATTCGGCGGTGGAACCCGCGGTGATTCGTTTGATCCGCACCATCATACAGGACGCGCATCGCCATGGCATTGATGTCAGCGTGTGCGGTGAGATGGCGTCCGAGCCGGAGTATATCATGCTCTTGGTGGGCCTGGGTATCCGTACGCTCTCGATGACGCCCCCCATGATTCCCGAGATCAAACAGATGATTCGCTCCGTGACGATTGAGGACTGCAACATCGTCGCCAGAAAGGTCCTTGGCCTTGCCACCGAAAGACAAGTAAACAGTTTTCTGCGTAGCACAGCCCGGGAGGTTATCCCTGAGGCGATCTAACCCGAGACGGAAAGACACCTTACGGGCATGCTGCCGGAACACGTGGACGATCATTGGAACAGACATTTTGATGAAGAACTGTTTACCGGGAGAAGGCTCCCGTGCGGGGACCCTAGAGACTGTCTTAGACGGCCTCGGCGTGACGGCTGAACACGACTCTACCAACAGACGGGTGTACGCGGAATTAAGCATCACCGGGTTGGCGCGATTCTTGTCGCACGCGGAGCTGTTGAAGGGATTGGAGCGGTCCTGTATCCGAGCCGGCATTGACTTGCACTATAGCCAGGGATTTAATCCTCGTCCTCACATATCCGTACCGCTGCCCAAGAGCGTCGGGCTGGAATCGACCGGGGACGTGCTTTGTCTGCGCCTCCGGCAGGCGGACCATGCTGCACGCCAGGAACTGACCCGTCAATCGATCCACGATCGGTTGTCCGCGGAGCTGCCTCAGGGGATCTCCATGCTGAGCCTGCGGATGACCTCCAGTCGCTGTTCGTTACAACCTTACTCGGCGCGCTGGACCATCCCTTTGCGTGCTTCCAAACGGAGTGACACGTTGAGAGAGACGGTCTGTCGTCTCCTGGCGAGCGACACGATTCAGGTCGTACGATCGCAGCCGTCGAAACCGCACAAGACAAAACGTAAAAATATTAGACAATATTTATCGTCCATTGAAACCACGCCGGAGAATATTCAGGTCGCCTATCGCATTACGCCCCAGGGATCGATTCGTCTAGACGAGGTCCTCACCCTGTTGGGGCTGGACCCTGCCGATCTGGAGGGCCCGATCCAGCGGTCCCATATTCAGTGGCACTTTATCTAGTTTTCAAGGGACAGACCACGGGGCTCGGGAGAGCGGGCCAGTGAGGAGCACAGTATGCCAAGAGAAATGTTAGTGAATGTCGCCCAGAGTGAGGAGTGTCGCGTTGCCGTCGTGGAGGGGGGATCTCTCGAAGAACTCTATGTAGAGCGTGCCAGCGTCGCCAGCCATGTTGGAAACGTCTACAAGGGCAAAGTCGTCAACATTGAAGCCGGTATCCAGGCCGCCTTCGTCGATCTGGGGACGGGACGCAACGGCTTCCTGCATATCAGTGATCTGCATCCTCGCTATTTTCCCGGTGGCAAGAGAGATAGGGTCGAGAACGTGGGGCGGAGGCAGTCCCTAAAAGATCGTCCCGCGATTCAAGATTGCCTGCACAAGGGAAAGGAAATCGTCGTTCAAGTGACGAAGGAGGGCCTGAAGACCAAGGGACCGACCTTGAGCACCTATGTTGCGTTGCCCGGCAAATACATCGTGATGATGCCCTGGATGAAGAAGCATGGCATCAGTCACAAGATTGAAGACGAAGAGGAGCGAAAGCGGCTCAGAGAGATACTCGACCAGAGCAATCCTCCTAAAGATTCGGGTTGCATCGTGCGCACGGCGGGACAGGGCTGTTCCAAACGCGATGTTCAGAATGACCTCCGATATTTGGTCCGACTCTGGGTGGCTATTCAGAAGCGGAATGAGGAGGAGAAGGCGCCTAGCGAACTCTATCAGGAATCTGATTTGGTCATTCGGACATTGCGTGACGTCTTTGACAGCAAGATATCCAATATCATTTGTGACTCGGAACAGATGGTTCGCAAGATCAAAGACTTTCTGTCCAACGCCTATCCCCGGCAAAGACGACGAGTCACGTTCTATGACGATGGTGTCCCGCTGTTTCACAAGCACCGAATCGAAGAAGAAATCGTCAAGATCCAAAATCGTACCGTACAATTGAAGGGGGGCGGTTCGATCGTGATTGAGCAGACGGAGGCTCTCGTGGCCATTGACGTCAACAGTGGTCGTCATCATGGGCATGGTCAGCAGAATGCCGAGCAGACCTCCTTCGAAACCAACATGGAGGCGGCCGTTGAAATCGCTCGGCAACTCCGTCTCCGTGATCTGGGCGGCTTGATCATTTGCGATTTCATCGACATGCGGACGCAGAAAAACCGAAAGGAGGTGGAACGTACCTTTCGTGCCGAGATCAAGAATGATCGTGCCCGTTCCAAACTCCTGCCCATCAGTCGATTCGGCATTGTGGAATTGACACGTCAACGAATGCGGCCCTCCCTGCAGTCCAGTACCCATCAGGTCTGTCCCCACTGCGGTGGCATAGGTTTCGTCAAAAGCCATGAATCCATGGCGATTGAGATTATGCGTTTGCTGAATCTCTCCGTGTCGAACAAACAAATCAAGCGGATTACGCTCTCGGTGTCGCCGGACGTTGCCGAATACCTCCAGAACGAGAGGCGCTCCATCATTGCCCAAATCGAAAAGAATGCGGACAAGCGGATTACGATTCACGCGATCCCCGACTATACCGATGGCAAGCATGATCTTGTCTGCTACAACGAGCGCAATAGTGTGGTAAAAGTCTAATGCAGTGCAAAGGTCACCAAGCGGGAGTATCGGCGTTGGAGACGGTTGATCTCGATTTTGCACGTCAGGTCCTTGCGGCCGAAGCAAATGCCATCGAGTCTATGGCCTCCGTGATTGATGACTCGTTCGTTCAGGCCATAAGGACACTGCTGGAAAGTAGGGGCTCCTGTATCGTGACGGGTATTGGCAAGGCCGGTCTTATCGCCCAAAAAATAAGTGCCACCTTGGCCTCGACGGGGACGCCAAGTCACTTTCTTCATGCCGCTGAGGCCGTGCACGGTGATCTGGGTCGAGTGCGTCCCGATGATGTCCTGGTCGTACTGAGTCACGGCGGCGAGACTGAGGAAATCATCCGTCTGATCAATCTGGTGAAACACGGTCAAATACCTTTGATCGCCATTACTGGCGACGCTCAATCGACCCTGGGTAGGCACAGCGACATCGTACTGTGCATCGGAAAAATCGTAGAGGCGTGTCCTCTGGGCGTTGCGCCGAGCGTGTCGACGACCTGTATGCTGGCGCTGGGTGACGCACTCGCATTGACCCTGATGAAGGCCCGCGATTTCGGTGTCGAAGACTACGTGCGATACCACCCCGGTGGCTCGCTCGGCGCCAAGCTCATGACCGTCGAGCAGTCCATGATGTTTAACCCGGGTGAAAAACTGCCCATCGCCTCGGTCGATGACACGCTGGAAGAAATGCTGGAGAAGACGACCGACGTCAAACGGCACGGTGCCGTCATGCTGGTCGATGACACCGGCAAGTTGGCGGGCATCATCACAGATGCCGACCTTCGACGACTCCTTACGCAGCACGGGCATGATGTCCTACGGAAACGCACGATGGAGGTCATGACCCGAGACTGCAAGCGCATCCGGCTGGATGCCTTGGCCTCGGAGGCCACCGGGTTGTTTCACAAACACCGCATTGACGAGCTGCCCGTGGTGGATCCGAACGACCGGCCCGTGGGGCTGATCGACGTGCAGGATGTTGTAACCCTCAAAGTCGTGGGGTGACGGGAGTGACCATGTCCGACGGACGGACCATCGATTTCTCAGCCATCGATTGGATCATTAGCGATGTGGATGGTGTTCTGACCGACGGGACCATTCTCTTGGGCGCGGATGGGTCGGAACAGAAACGGTTTCATCTGCAGGACGGCCATGGCATCCGACTCTGGAGGCGGGCCGGGGGTGACATGGCCTTGCTCAGTGGTCGGGCTTCGCCGGCGACACTTCGTCGTGCGGAACAGCTCGAAATCAAGCATGTATTCGAGGACTGTCATCACAAGCTACCCGTCCTCAAAGAGTTTCTGAAGACACAGGGTATCTCTCCGGAGAGGGTGGCCTATGTGGGTGACGACCTCCTTGACCTGCCGCCGGTGCGGCATGTGGGTTTCGGTGTGGCGGTGGCCGACGCCGTTGATGAACTCAAGGAACATGCCGATTATGTGACCTCCCGCCCCGGCGGCAGAGGGGCCGTGCGTGAAGTGATTGACTATATCCTCAAACGGGCGGGCAAGTGGGACAGCCTGATGGAGCGCTATTTAGTCTGAAAGGAGAGCCAGCCATGGTCCTTAGAAAGTGTGTGGTGGGTGTCCTATCGTTGAGCTTGCTGGTGGCCGCCTACTTTGGGTATCTGCATTTGGTCAAGACCCCTCCGATTGAGACGGACGCCATCGGCGAGAACGAGTTCCTCTCTTTTGCTGAAGCGAGCGACGGCAGTGGAGGGGAGTTTGGCGAGATCACCCATATCCAGGTTCGGGACCCGGTTTATGTCCATCGGGATGAAAACAAGCGCGTCGACCGGGAGCTGGGTTTCGCGGAGTTGTACCAGCAGGGCCGAAGCAGATGGCTGGTGTCCAAGCCCTTCATGAATCTCTATCCTTCCAACCGGCAGTTCATCTGTCGAATAACAGCAGATGAAGGCGCTTTTCGTGTCGAGAACAGTCGCACTCCCTATGCCAGTGATGTGACCTTCACCGGCAACGTGCATGTCCATCTCACGCCCGAGCCAAACAGTCCTTGGGGGGCAGTAGACATCTTTCTGGACGACATCGTCTTCCTGAATGACAAGACGCAGTTCTCCACGTCTGGGGCGATTCACGTCCAGTCGGAGCGCGTCGAGCTACGCGGAAAGGGCATGCAGTTTGTGTATGACCCCATACAGGAGCGCCTCCAGTATTTTCACCTGTTCGAACTGGAGCAGCTTCGGGTGAAGGCCTCACGGGACCTCTTCTCAAGGGGAACTGAGTTTACGAGATCGCTGTCGAAGATGGCCTCCCCCCCGACGGGTGGAGAGGGCAGCTTTGCGGCGTCGACATCGGGATCGCCGGTCCCCTACGAATGTGTCTTTCACGACAATGTGGTGATTCGAACGCCTAAACAACAGGTCCTCGCCTATGACTTCATTGCCTTGACAGATATATTTTGGCGGGGCCTATCGGATGATCGATCCGATCTTCAGGCGGAGGGTTCTTCCGATGCCCAGGCTTCGGGCGATCCCTCTCCCTCCCGCGCCCTACCGCACGTCCACGCTGAGGCCGGCATGGACATCGTCATTACCTGTGACAACGGGCTTTTACTGGCGCCGCGTGATGCGAATTGGGTCGAACTCGACCTGAAACCTACAGAAAGGGCGATTTCGGTCGAACGGCCCCCGTTGGCACGGCAAGCCGGCCAGGCCAAGTTTGAGGCCCGGGAGATCCACTATAGTTTGTTGTCGCGAGATGGTTTGGCACTGGGACCGTTGGAACTGACCTTCTATGCCCCTGAACCCAATGACGGCGATCCGACGGGAAGTCTCGTTCCGATCAAGGTGACGGCCCAAAAGCGTGCCGTCTTTCTGTCCCAGGAAAACAGCATTCTGTTCGAGGGGGATTGCAAATGTCGGCTGCTAAGAGAAGATCCGAACGTCGTTGAAGAGTTCTCCATCGACGCGCCCCAGCTTCGGATCGACTTTGTCGACGGCGTCGACCTCAGACATCTGGAGGCTTCCGGAGGAGACGTCACCCTGGGAATCTATTCGAGAACGCGGACCGCCATGACGCCCGAAAACTCCGATGGCAATGACATCGACAGGCTACTCGCCGGCGTAGAGCTGAAGTGTCAGCATTTCGAAGTCGATCCCAATAGTGGCAATGAAGTGTTCATTGCCACGGGTCCCGGCAGCATCCGGCTGAACAACTCCAAGTCGCAGGGATTCGGCCAAGGGACGGACAGTGAGCGTCGCTACTATGCCATGTTGGAAGGATTTGACACGCTCTGGTTCTATGTGGCCGAAAACAGAATCGTGGCCGATGCGAATGCCAATTCCATGGTGTTCGACTATTTTCCCGTTGTTGACGATGGCGACGCTTATCAGGAGATACGCGCCCAGGCAGACCACATTGAAATCCAGCTCGTGACCACCGAAGAGGGTGAGAGGGAAATGGGCAATTTGATCGCCGAAGGGAATGTCTACTTTGAAAACACCGAACGTAACCAGCAACTGCAGGCCAGCGGACTCTCCTATGATCATGAGAAGCTGTCGCTTGTCATGTGGAGCGACTTGCAAAGCCCTTGCTTCGTAGACGGCTTCGCCGTCCCCGGGATTCAGATGGACCTCAAGACTGGTGAAATTCGATTCGAGTTCCTCGGACCCGGTGAGTTCCCGTTGAACTAGTTTTTC
This sequence comes from Planctomycetota bacterium, assembly GCA_022563885.1. Taxonomy (GTDB): domain Bacteria; phylum Planctomycetota; class Phycisphaerae; order Sedimentisphaerales; family Anaerobacaceae; genus JAIPFM01. The sequence goes on from JADFMM010000187.1 coordinate 11,840, forward strand.
TTGCCGCTTAAAGGTTGAGTCGCGGCTCCATCCACGCCTCTATCTCTTGAAGAATGAACAGCG
>JADFMM010000450.1 GCA_022563885.1 Planctomycetota bacterium
TGGCCCCGAAAGCGCAGCGATCAGCGATCCCAACGAGAACGGCACACGAGATCATCCGTTCGACTCGATACAGGAGGCGATCGAAGTCGCCAGTCACGATGCCACGATTCAAGTCAGGTCAGGCACCTACTATGAGAGCATCAACTTCATGGGAAAAAATATTCATGTGACAGGGATTGATCCCAACGATGCCGAGATCAACCCCTATCCAGTCATCGATGCCAAGAGTGGCAATACGGTTGTGACCTTTGACAAGGGCGAAGATGCCCGCTGTCAACTGTCGGGCTTCACACTCACCGGCGGTTATGGATCGCAGGCAGGGGCTATCGCCTGCCTGGGCAGTAGTCCCACCGTCGTCAACTGTCTAATCGTTGGCAACCGCTGTGAAGGTCCCCTGGGCGGCGCCGTCTATTGTGTTGACAGTCACAGCCAGTTTAGCAGATGCACGATTACCGGTAACTATGGTGGAGAACAGGGTGCCGGACTACACCTCATTGGCAGTGCGGTGTCGTTCGAATACTCACTCATCGTGGCTAACGCGCCCTTCAACGTGCTCTATACCGGAACCTATGCATCCATGGACGAGTTCCGACTCATTGAGGACCGTGAGGACCACTGTCCCATGTTCCAAGTGCCGGGATACTGGGCCACCAGTAGCGACGGAACCGTCGTCTCCGATCCGACCCAACCCAGGGCGACTTGGATTCATGGCGACTATCACTTAACCCCGGAGGTCGTGCGTTGGGACGAGCAAGCCCTGAGTTGGGTTCTGGAGGATGTCACGGGTCCCTGCGTGAGTCCGGCATATGCCGACCGAGGGGTGGTCCAGATGGGGGCCTATGGCCGTCTCGGCGTGGCCGGCTTGTCCGCTTTAGAGTAGGAACGACATCAGTTAGCCCGGACCCTATAGCCATCTGAGAAGTATATTGTACGCGATTCCTTATTCCTCTCGGATAGCCTGCTGAGTCTAGTGAGTTGTTTGCTAGCGGCACCACCACTGGATAGGTTGAAGACTTCCGCAACTTCCCGCTGTGTCAAAGCCGACCCCTTGAGGCGGCACTATGTATTCAGTGCCGTGCCATATCGATTCCCTTCGATAACAAGCGTAAACATGATTGCTTCATTCCTGTTACCTGCACAGGCCGCTGTATATCCTTAAATATTGCCTGCTTTCACCGCGAAAGGAGTATAATCAGGCACTGATAGGGAACCAAACACGAAATGCGCTGTCCCGTAAGTAGCAGGGCGCAGCAATCGCTACTCCATTAAAAGGTGAACCGGTGAAAAGGCGTACAGGCGGGTCAGCCTGAGACGCTCAACGTATGGACGAGCAGGTACGCTCAGACGGAGCCGCGGGTATGATCAAGACATTGCGAGTCATGAGTGTTATTGCCGGACTGTTGGCGGTGGCGTTCATCGTCCTGTCTATAGCAGGGGGTATTGAGCCCGATGCGGAGGTGGAGAAAATCCTGGTCTCGACAACTGTTTTGGAGCAGTTCCCGAATCAGCAAGACAATTCGGCCGGCCAGTCGCAGGGCCTTGCTAATTCAGCCCTGGTGGCCGAAGCGAAACGGTATGCGCTGATTGTGAATCCCCCTTCTTCCCTGCCGGGAAACCCTCGGATGGGACCCTATCGCTCACCTCCTCGCCCGGAGGTGCGTCCTCAACAGGTCACCGCCAAATTCACGCTGGAAGGCACCTGCTACAACGCGGAGGTTCCCAATGCCTCTCTGGCCTTCATTGACGAGCCCGGAAAGGGGCAACGCTGGGTTCGCCAAGGGGATAAACTCGGACATTTGACTGTCGAGGAGATTTTGGATGGTCTGGTCAAGCTCCGCGACGGCCAACGCCTCGAGGAACTGCGCGTCCAGCCAAAGCCAAAAGTCAACTTGTATGCCGGAACCGGCAAGAATCCCAAGCCTCGAACGGGACCCGGCCGAATTGCAGCAAGGGCTCAAGCCGCGGTCCCGGTACCTAGCACACTCTCCATTAGGCCCTCATCCGAGAGGCCTACGACCCCTGTGACCCAAGCGGTGACACGTCCCTTCGACGCGAGAGTGGACATGAAAGAGATGGAGCGCCTCGCCAATATCCTCAAAGATCTCAAGGGAGTACCGGATTTCGACAAGTCACCCGAAGTGCTCGAGGCGGAGCGGAAAATCAAGAAAAGGACGACAGAACAGTTGTTGGAACTAAGCAGGCGTTTCATGGCCAATGCCGCGACCGTCGAGGGGGTCGAGACGGACCCCAATCGAGAATAAGGACGTGGTTGCATAAATCGGTCTTCAAAAAAAAGACCTGGCGATCTATGGTTTATACCGTTGACTCTCTACGGCTTACCCAGTAGATTGGATGTGGAACGATGGAATGAGTCCGTCGACACGGTAAATCTGCTCGAGGCTTATTGGAGACTAGATCTATGGCACGACCCCGTCATGAGCATCCGACCCCCGCCGAACTGGAGGTTCTGCAAACCATTTGGGAGCACGGTCCTTGCACCGTCAGGCAGGTGATGGAGTGGCTCGAGCCGATTCGGCCGAGAGCCTATACCTCCGTCATGAGCCTGATGAACGTCATGGCCGAAAAGGGCCAGCTTCACCAGAAGCCGAAGGGCAGGGCATTTCTCTATTCGGCGAAGGTCTCCAGAGAGAAAACGCAGGTCGGTTTGCTGAGAGATCTCTTGAACCGAGCGTTCGACGGTTCCGCCAACGCCCTGGTAGCGCATTTGCTTCAGCAGACCGATCCAACAGGCGAAGAGCTGGCGGCAATTCGCAAGACCATCCGCGACTATAAGCGAAAAAAGGGAGAATGATCATGTCCCTCGTCGATTTCCTTTCCCAGCCGTTCTGGCACACTCTGGGCCTGACACTGGTGCACTTCGTATGGCAAGGATTGGTCGTGGCCGTCGTGGTTGAAGCGTTGGTTCATGGGCTCGGACTCAGACACGGAAATGCCAGATACACGGCGTATCTGCTTGGTTTCGTGGCAATCATCGCCTGCCCAATCCTGACCTTCAATGCAGTTCAAACCCCCTCCATTGCTGAACCCAAAGCGGTGACTGAAGTAGCAGCAACACGGGTCGAGGACCAGGCTGCTTACCTTCCCTTGCCG
>JADFMM010000188.1 GCA_022563885.1 Planctomycetota bacterium
GGCAGTATTCTTACCGTTTTAAGGCGTCGGCCGAAGTGCCCCGTCAAACGGTCGTTTTCCGGTACACCCAATCACGGAGGGATTACCTCACCCCATGCTGGCATAGAAACACCCTTCTGAGGGCCCCGGCGTCTTTCTTTTTCAGTCTTACGGGCTAACTCTCCGGCTCAGGTGTACGGCGACCGTGTGGTGTACCCCGCAGTCTTAGGCTCTGTCGGAAAACTCCATCGTCGGCTCGAGAGCAAGCAATTTTTTCGCCTGGCAAAGACGGCGAAGCAGGCGATATTGGTATCATCGTCGATGCAGCCGGATGTGGGGTGCCCTGTCCACGCTTGCGTGGGCATGCAACTTGAGACAGACGTTCCGGCTTCCAGAGATCCATGCTTACGCAAGCGTAAGCATGGCACCCAGCGCTCGAAGCCAGATCGAATTCTCCGAGAGGCTCCTTGGATGTGGACGAGACTACAAACGTCTATCTTGCGTCACGAAGTTGCCGATCAAGAGAGAATCAATGCCCTGAGAGAAGAAGCAGCGAATGGCGTTGATGGGAGATGCGGCGGTGGCTTCTCCCGACGCATAGAGGGAGTGCTCGAGTGCCCCCGGGACACCAAACAGACTACCCAATTTCTCCATGAATCCTGGAGCGCGTAGCGCGGAGGCATATTGGTCTGTCCTTAGGCCCCTCTGTAGCTGAGTTTGCAGGAGTGGGTCGACTGCCAGCTCGGCGAGGGCCGGTGGCAGGGTCATCTCTTCGGGCATGACATCCGTGATCACCAGGACAAGCGATCGATCCTCGAGATAGTCAATGATGCGCCGCCTGTCGGGTCCGCTGGCCGTGGGGATGAACAGTTGAACGTCATGGGGCCGGATGCCTTCCAACGCACCGAAACAGTTTCGTCCTGTTCCCCCGGCGGGGACAGCCAGAGGTTCCTCTCCACCCACGCCCGAAACGCACGTTATCTTCCCTTCGTGCCAAATGAGCCGGTGGCGTTTCTTGGGCGCCGGGGCTCGAGAGGATTCGAGGCCTCCGTCCGGAATCGTCGGCAGCATCTGTAGAGGGATCACTTTTTCCACATCCAGGCTCACACCCTCTCCGGAAATCAGCAGATCGCTTGGGATCGCCGAGCGTTTGGGCTCCATGATCCGGTGATAGACATAGAAGGCCGCCTCGATGGCAGGCCCGGTCTTGCCCGTCGCCGGCATCACGAAGAGTTCGTCGAAGTCCATCTCTTGGGAAATTCGATGATTGAGAGCGCTGTTGCGTGATACCCCACCGGCGAATACTAAGTGTTGTAATTGCGTTCGCTCCCGCAGAATCGTACAGAGCTGCAGCGTTCGTTCCTCCAAGACGCGTTGGAACGCTGCCGCCAAATCGATGTGGCGGGATTCGAATTCACCATCAAAGGCCCGGGGAGGACCGAAGGTCGATATGAACCGGGCGCTACTGCGGCGACAGACCCACCTTTGGAAGTTGAAGTATGAGAGATCAATCTGTATCCCTCCCCGCTTGTCGATCGTCACCATATCGGCCACTGCATCGTAAAATCGATCGGGATCGCCCAGCGCGGCCAGACCCATCGTCTTTGCTTCGTCCTGGTCGGGCCGCAGACCGCAAAACTCTGTAGCCGTTTCGAAAAAGGCGCCGAGTGACATCGGGAAATGACTTTCGTGATGCTGAGTCAGAGACTTGCCTTCGCCCTGTCCTAAAAAGGAGGTCGACCATTCTCTGGACCCCTCCAGGGTCAAGATGGCGGCCCGATCGAAGGGGGAGGCGAGAAAGGCGGCACCGGCATGGGAGAGATGGTGGGGAACGAAATAGACCTCCGGTCTCCGGCCCCCGCTGGGCCAGTGGTCTCTGATCCACATCCATAAGTCACGTTGTTTGAAGAATGCACGCCACGAGTGGGGTTTGAGCAGCGGCAGGGCATTGTCGAGACATGTCACATCGTAGAGCGATTCTTGGAGCCAGTCCTGGGTGGCCTCGATCGAGACCGCAATGCCCTCCAAGTCCGCGAAAGTGACATCCGCCGTCTCCAAGCAGCTGTCGATCGCCGACAGAGGGAGGGTAGAGGAGCGTGATGACGCGGGCTCACGATCTTCGCTGTGCGCCACCATCAACTGTCCCTCCTGGACGATACACGCAATTGACGCCTCAAAAAAGAAGTCGATGCCCAGTATGGTCATCATCCCTGTCTCCAATTCAATCGTTGCATGGCAAGTACTCCAATGCGTCGTTTTGAACGAAGCGCATTGTAACATAAAGGGGGGTACCGGTTCAAGCCGAGGTGACAGAAACAGTAATCAGTGGTCAGTAATCGGTGGTGGGCAAAGACTGATTACTGATTACTGATCACTGTTTTTAAAGCAGAATGCCCCGAATCGGTGACTGTTCCAGCACGCCGGTCAAACGCATGTCCAAGCCCTGAAACTTGTAGTGGAGTCGCCTGTGATCGATGCCGAGACAGTGCAGAATTGTGGCGTTGAGGTCGTGTATGTGGACAGGGTCCTTGACAATGTTGTAGCTGAGATCGTCGGTCTCGCCATAGACAATACCCGGTTTGATGCCGCCTCCGGCCATCCAGATCGAGAAACAGCGCGGGTGGTGGTCACGACCATAGTTTTCCTTCGTCAGCTTGCCTTGGCAGTAGGCGGTGCGTCCAAACTCCCCACCCCATATCACCAGCGTCTCCTCGAAGAGACCCCGCTGCTTCAGGTCCTGGATGAGGGCCCAACTCGGTTGATCGACGTCGTGGCATTGTTTGGGAAGATCGCCTACGAGGTTGCCGTGTTGATCCCATCCACGGTGAAAGATCTGGACGAAGCGTACGTCCCGCTCTGCCATGCGTCGCGCCAGCAGACAACTGGCCGCATAGGTCCCCGGCTTCGTGACATCGGGTCCATACATCTTCAGGGTCTCTTTCGACTCGCCCGACACATCGGTCAGTTCCGGCACCGAGGATTGCATGCGAAAGGCCATCTCATACTGATCGATGCGGGCCTGAGTGTCGGGATCGCCGATGGCGTCCAGCGTGCGGCGATTGAAACGAGCCAGACGGTCCAGCATCCGCCGGCGGGTCATGGGCGTGACGCCCGGAGGATTCGATAGGTAGAGCACGGGATCCCCCTGGCTTCGCAGCGCCACCCCCTGGTGTTTGCTCGCCAGGAACCCGGACCCCCAGAGACGATTGTAGAGGGCCTGTGCCTCCTTTCTGCCGGTCCAGGTGGGGGTCATGACCACGAAGGCGGGAAGTTCGCTGTTCATGGAGCCCAGACCATAACTCAACCAAGCCCCCAGGCTCGCCCGGCCCGGGAGTTGATGGCCCGTGCAGATGTAGGTGATGGCCGGGTCATGATTGATCGCCTCGGTGTACACCGTCTTCACGATGGCCAAATCGTCCACCATACGGGCCGTATAGGGCAGAAGGTCACTCACCCAGGCCCCACTGTGGCCATAGCGTTTAAAGCCGAACTTGGAGCCGACCAGGGGAAAGCGCTTCTGTCCCGATGTCATGGTCGTCAAGCGCTGCCCTTTGCGGATCGATTCGGGCAGATCCTGGTCGAACATCTCGTTCAGCCTCGGTTTGTAGTCGAAGGTCTCGAGTTGACTGGGTGCTCCGGCCATAAAGAGGTAGATGGCACGCTTTGCCTTGGGGGCAAAGTGACGGAGTTCGCCCAGCGCCGCCGCGGGACTCGCCGCCGCCGGTCCATCCGACAGCAGAGAGGATAGGGCTGCACCTCCCAGTCCCAGGGCACTGCGCCCGAAGAAGTGTCGGCGCGTGATCGCTTGACTAAACTGTTCACTAAACTGTCCGACCGGATCCGGTTTCATGGTTCTAGCCTTAATGATTGATCAGTTTTTCATGATGACTTCATCGAGATTCAGCATGAGATTCGCGCTCATCGTCCAAGCCGCCAACTCGCCGGCGTCGGTGTCTGTCTCAGAGGCGGACGCATCCCCTCCCACCAAGGCCGCCGCCGATGCGGGATCAGCTCGGAAGGTCGTAAGGTCTTGTTCGAGGCCCGAGATCAGATCTGCCAACTCCTCTGAATCTGGGAAACGCCCCGTACAGAGCCGGAACAGATAGCCCGCCCGCGCCCCGACGGTATCGCCCCCCGATGCCAGGACCCGCTCGGCCAAGGCTCGCGCCGCTTCGACATACTGAGGATCATTGAAGAGCAGCAAGGCCTGCAAGGGCGTATTCGTTCGTTCGCGCCGCACGCAGCTTGCCTCCCGGGAAGGCCCATCGAAGGTGCTCATCTGGGGGGGAGGTGACGTCCGCTTGATGAAGGTGTACACCGAGCGGCGGTGGACCTGGTCATGTTCCTTGTCGGCCACGAAGCGGACCGTATTGGAGCCGCTGTAACCCACGGAGAACCACAGGCCGTCCGGCTGCGGCGGTTTCACCGAGGGCCCGCCCATCTTCTCGGACATGAGGCCACTGAGGCAGAGTGCCTGATCCCGCAACATCTCCGCGTCCAGACGAAAGCGAGGCCCACGGGCCAGGAGTCGGTTATCCGGATCGCGCTCAATCAGCGCCGGCGAAAGGACCGAACTCTGTCGATAGGTCGAAGAGGTCACCAACAGCTTCATCATCGCCTTGACATCCCAGCCACCCGCCATGAATTCCGCCGCCAGCCAATCCAGTAGCTGCGGATGGCTGGGCCGTTCTCCCTGAGATCCAAAGTCCTCGGCCGTCTTGACGAGCCCCGTACCCATGAGCTGCTGCCATAGCCGGTTGACTGTCACGCGCGCAGTCAGGGGATGGTTGGGGTCGACCAACCACCGGGCCAGACCCAGGCGGTCGTTGGGCGCATTCGCGTCCATCGCCGCCAGGAAAACGGGCGTACGGCGGGCAACTTCATCACCCTTCTGATCGTACTCGCCCCGATTGAGTTTGTATGCGGGCTTTTGCTCCGTGGCCTCGCGCCAGATCAACGTGGTGGGAATACCTCGGTCAACCTCGGCTCGTTTTTCCCGCACGCTCGTCAATTCGCTACGGACCGCCTCAAGCTCGTCCGAGACGGCAACCTTGCTTCTAAAGAATTCCACCAGCTTCGCCTGGGCCTCGGGGTCCCGCTGCGCCCTATCAGCCATGGCGATCGCCAGGACATCCTCGGGAATCGTGGTTTCACCCGACGTCAAGGCAAAATAGAAGCCGGTGGCGCCGCCGTAGTTCATGATCTTCATCAAGAGGTGATTCGTCCCCGCTTTGAGTGGCAGTTGGAGCTTTTCCTGATCCGGTGCAACGCCGCGCGACACATTGTTGGACAACACCCTCTTTTCGTTGAGGTAGACGATGATGCCGTCATCGCTGCCCAGGGAGACCTCGACCTTCTGAGCCTGGGGCGAGGTGATGGTTCGATACAGGAAGTTGGCCGCCGTCTGTCCGGGAAGATCGGAGTGGACCTTGCCATCCTTCCAGTCGGGACGTTTCTTCCAGCGCACGATCTCCTCCGTAGCCAGAGTGAAGGTCTCGTCCAATCGCACCGGTCGCCCCTCCGGCCCATGCTTGCGACTGTTCAGGTAGCGGCGGTTGTCATAGAAGGGCCCCACCACATACCAATCTCCCAGGACCAGGGAGCCGTCCTCCTTCTGGGCGTCCCCGCCGCTCTCTTCGGCCTGCTCTTTGCGGACCAGATCTGCTTCCCACGTCTCCTGCAACGCGTCAATCGTGGGCCAAGGCTCGCGCATCCTCTTAGTCAGTTGACCCACGCGTGCATCATACTCTGCCAACTGCTCGGCCTGATGGGCATCGGGAATCTTGAGAATCGGCGCATGGTCTTTCCGGTTACCGTCGAGCGGCTTGCCATCGATGCTATTGAAATAGGCGAAGAGCGAATAGAAGTCATCCATGGTCAAGGGATCAAACTTGTGATCATGACAACGGGTACAGTCCAAGGTCAAACCCATATAGACCGTCCCCAGGGTCACGACCCGATCCACGACGTTGCGCACATAGACTTCCTCCGTGATAGACCCGCCCTCGTTAGTCGTCACATTGCAGCGGTTGTGGCCGGTGGCGATCAATTGGTCCCTGCTGGGATCGGGCAATAGGTCCCCGGCCAACTGCTCGATGACGAACGCATCGAAAGGCTTGTTCTCGTTGAACGCGCGGATGACCCAGTCACGATAGGGCCAAATCTCTCGATAGTTGTCCAGATGCAGGCCGTGGGTGTCGCCATAGCGCACCGCGTCCAACCAATACCGTCCCATGTGCTCGCCATAACGTGTGCTTGCCAGCAGTCGATCGACGACACGCTCAAAGGCCTGCGGGGAAACATCGGCGAGGAAGGCATCCATCTCCTCGAGAGAGGGGGGCAATCCGGTCAGATCAAAGGTCACCCGCCGCAGCAGCGTGATCTTGTTTTCCGCAGGGGACGGTCGAAGCCCCTCCCGTTCGAGCCGCTCCAGGATGAAATCATCCACCGGATTGGCGGGCCACTGCGTCTGGGCCACCCCGGGCAGAGCGGGCCGGGTCACGGGCGTGAAGGACCAGTGATCCTCCCAGGGCGCGCCCGCTTCGATCCACAGGGCAATGAGTTTGATTTCATCGGGTGTGAGCGACTTATTGGATTCGGGAGGAGGCATCACGAACGATGCCTTCTTGCTGCTGATCCGACGATAGAGGGCGCTGCCCTCCGGCTCCCCCGGCAAGATGGCAGCCTCGCCATCCCGTTCGGCCTTGGCCGCCTGCTCCAGATCGAGCCGAAGATCCGCCTTACGGGCGTGGGCATCGCGGCCATGACAGGCAAAACAGTTGCCGGACAGGATGGGAAGGATGTCACGATTAAAAGCCGGCTCGACCTCCTCGGCGATCACCAAGCTCAGCGGGAACCAGACGACACAGTGAATCACGCCTAGCCACAACAAGAATGACCACCCGGAACAGGGGCATTTGGTTTTCCACCTACACATAACCATGGTCGGTATTGTAACCAAAATCGTCTGGCGGCACAAACCGAGTGAGATTGGGCCTAGGCCAAAATGTCCTTCACCACCCGACCATGCACATCGGTCAAGCGAAACCGACGGCCCTGGAACTTATAGTTGAGCCGCTCATGATCGATGCCCAGCAGATGGAGCAGCGTCGCCTGGAAATCATGGACGTGCACGCCCTTTTCCGTGATGTTATAGCCAAAGTCGTCGGTTTGCCCGTAGCTGATACCTGGCTTCACGCCGCCACCGGCCATCCAGATCGTAAAGCACTTGGGATGATGGTCGCGTCCAAAGTTTTTCGCCGTCAACTTACCCTGGCAGTAGTTGGTTCGGCCGAACTCGCCTCCCCACACCACCAAGGTGTCGTCCAGCATTCCCCGCTGCTTGAGATCCTGCACCAGTGCCGCGGAGGCCTGATCCGTCTCGCGACACTGTTTCGGCAGGGCCTTGGGCAGACTGCCGTGATGATCCCAACCCTGGTGGTAGAGCTGAATAAAACGCACACCCCGCTCGGCGAGGCGGCGGGCCAGCAAACAGTTCGCCGCGTAGGTCCCCGGCTTGCGGACGTCCTCACCATAGGCCTTCAGCACCGACTCGGGTTCCGAAGAGAAGTCGGCGACCTCCGGAATGGAGCGCTGCATGCGGAAGGCCAATTCGTACTGGGCAATGCGGGCTTCGATCTCGGGATCTGGCGTTTTTTCCAACTGAATCTCATGGAGGGCCTTCAGGTGATCCAGCATGTTGCGCCGGTCTTGCCGATTCAGGCCCATGGGGTTGGTCAAATAGAGCACGGGATCCTTGCCCGAGCGGAAGCGTACCCCCTGATGTCTCGAGGACAGAAACCCGCTGCCCCACAGGCGAGAGACCAGAGGCTGTCCCCCTTTGTCCTTGGTCACCAGCACCACGAAGGAGGGCAGGTTGTCATTGGCGCTGCCCAGCCCGTAACTCAGCCAGGCCCCCATGCCGGGTCGTCCCGGAAACTGAGAGCCCGTCTGCATGAAAGTGACGGCGGGACCGTGGTTGATCGCCTCGGTATACAGGGTCTTGACGAAGCAGAGGTCATCCGCCAGCTCAGCCGTATGAGGTAAGAGTTCACTCAGCCAGGCGCCGCTCCGCCCGTGTTGAGCAAAGGCATAGGGAGAACCGACCAGCGGCAGACTGGTCTGATTACCGGACATCGCCGTGAGCCGCTGTCCCCTGCGGACCGAAGCCGGCAGCTCGCGGCCCTGCCATTCCTTGAGGAGGGGCTTGTGGTCGAAGAGGTCGATCTGCGAGGGGGCGCCGGCCTGGAACAGATAGATGACGCGTTTCGCCTTGGGCGCGGCATGCGGATGCCCCAGGATGCCCCGGTCGGCAGGCGTCGTCCCCAGCGCGTCACGGTTCAGTAGATGGGTTAAGGCGGCGCTTCCCAGACCCAGACCGAGGCGGGCCAAAAAACCGCGACGACTCAAGCCGACGAGAGGTTCCGTTCCTGAACAGACAGACATAGGATGCATCCTTAACGGGGTGGTCCCTGCGAATTATCGTTTCACGATGCACTCATCGTAACTCATCAAGGTATTGGCCACGACGGTCATCGCCGCATGCATGGGCGCGGGAATTGCTTCGTCGCGGGGCGCGTCGCCCACGCTCAGGAAAGCCTGGGCCCGCTGCGGGTCGCCGTCGAAGGCACTCAATTGAGCCTGATAGAGTTCCTGCAAGAGGGTCTTTTCCGCGTCGGAGGGTCGGCGACTCGTCAACACCCTGAAGAGATGCTCCAGGGCAGCGCTGCTATGGCGATCAGACGCCTGGAGGGCGACGGCCGCCAGTCTTCGGGCCGCCTCGACAAACTGCGGGTCGTTCATGAAGATGAAGGACTGCAAGGGCGTCGAGGTGGGTTCCCGTTTCACCGAACAGACATCGCGCTTGGCGGCGTCCAGCGCCATCATCACCGGGGCCGGACCTGTCCGCTTCCAGTAGGTATAGAGACTGCGCCGGTAGAGACCCTGCCCCTTGTCTCGCTTCACGGGCTTGAAGGAAACCGCCACCTCGTAGGGCCTGGCCGGTGGGCCGCCCACCTCGTGAACAAGCAGTCCACTGGCAGCGAGGACATTATCGCGAATCATCTCGGCGGGGAGACGATAGCGCGGCCCGCGTGACAACCAGCGATTCTCCGGATCACGACGCAAGCGCTCGGCGGAAACCGTGGAGTCTTGTCGGTATACGGCAGAGGTGACAATCACCTTCATCAGGGCCTTGACGTCCCATCCACTGCTCACGAAATGGTGGGCCAGCCAGTCCAGCAGTGCCGGGTGGGTCGGAGGCGTTCCCTGGCTACCGAAGTTGTTGGAACTCTTCACCAGCCCGTTTCCGAAGAACATCTGCCAATAGCGATTGACGGTGACGCGGGCCAGCAGGGGATGATCGGGATGGGTCAACCAGCGGGCCAGGCCGAGCCGATTGCGGGGGAACTCGTCGGGAAAAGGCGGCAGGGCCGCGGGCGTGTCGGCATGCACACGTTCCCGTCGCTGATCGTAGGCCCCCCGGTCGAGCAAGTAGGTCTCCCGGGGCGACTCGGTCTCCGCCATGACCATGATCTCCACTAGCTTGTCTTGAATCTCGCAGAGGGTCTGCCGAACCTGCCGCACTCGCTGCAACTGAGCGCGGTAGTCCGCATCATGATGGGCCAGGGTGTCATGCTTGAGTGCGTCGCCTTCCAGGTCCGCAGGCGGATGGCCGGGAATCACAGTGGACTCAACGAGGCCCCTGATTTCCCAGGGCGTGAGTTGCCGGTCGAACACCCTGAATTCATCCACGATGCCCCCGCTAAACCCCTGGTCGCGGAATCGGGCGCCGATAATCAGATGATCGTTGCCGCCGCCCGAAATGTTCTTGTAGAGGTGATCTCGCACGACTTCGCATGCTGCTTCCGCGCCGTCGACGAACAGATTCAGCCCCTCGGCTCGACTGGACCCGTCATAGCTCATGGCGACATGAACCCACTGTTCGGTCGCGATGGGGGACTCGGTGCGAATGCGGATGGCATTGCCCGGCCAGAAATGGATGAGCGATGCACTCAGGCGCCCCTCTTCGATCAGGAGCTGGTAGCCGCGGCTGCCCGCATCGGTCCAGGCCCGCGATCGGTGAAAGACCACGGCCCGCTTCTTGAGATCGGGTGACTTTATCCACAAGGCGATCGTGAAAGGCTCCCATCGTCGGAAGTTCCCGATCTTCAGTTTCACCTCATCATCGCCGCTCAGTTGCAGGCCCCGGCCCCATCGCCCTTCGGTCAGGACGTTGGCCGCGCTCGTCTTAGCGGGTGCGTTGGGATCCAAATCGTTCTCGAGTCGGCCGCCTTGCAGGCTATCGAAGGCAAAGCGGCCAATCTCACCGGAAAGCGCGAGCTGAGAGGGTCGCTGCCGCAACCAGCGGTCCAAGGCCTCATGATGCGAGCGTGAGTCGCGGCCAGGCGGGCCTCTTCCCGCACCACCTCCGCTTGGGCCGCATCCAGCGCCGCGGCTTCGCCCTCGGTCGACAGAGCGAGCGTCGGTGGGGGCACGGAATTGGTGAAGTAGCTGTAGAGGCCCGCTTCATCTATGTTCGCGAAGAAAGCCGTTAACTCGTAATATTCCCGCTGCTCGATGGGATCGTACTTATGATCGTGACAACGGGCGCATTCCAGGGTCAAGCCCAGAAACGCCGTGCCGAAAGTGTGGGTGCGATCAGACACATATTCCACGCGGAACTCTTCAGGCACGCTGCCGCCCTCGACCTTTTGCGGATGAAGGCGATTGAAGGTCGTGGCGAGGATCTGTTCCCTGCTGGGGCTGGGCAGCAGATCGCCCGCGAGTTGCCAGAGAACAAAGGTGTCGTAGGGCAGATTCTGATTGAAGGCATCGATCACCCAATCGCGCCAGGGCCAGACGCGTCGGTCCCGATCGACTTGGTACCCATAGGTGTCGGCATAGCGGGCGACGTCCAGCCACTCAGAGGTCATCCGTTCCCCATAGGTCTTTCGTTGCAACAGCTCGTCCACCAAGGCCTCGTAGGCCCGGGGCGATCGATCGTCAAGGAAGGCGTCAATCTCCGCCAGCGTGGGCGGCAACCCGGTCAAATCAAAGCAGACGCGCCGAATCAAGCGCTCCTTGGGGGCCTCGGCCGTGAAGGACTCCTGCCGCGCCTCGAGTTTGGACAGGACGAAGGCATCGATGGGCGTCCGGACCCAATCCTCCTGCTCGACGGTCGGAACACCCGGTGCGCCGATCGGTTTGAAGGCCCAGTGCCGGTCATAGGGCGCGCCGGCCCGAATCCACTCGGTCAAGCGGGCCTTCTCCTCGGCGGAGAGGAAGAAATTGGATGCCGGCGGGGGCATGCGTTCGGCAGGATCAGCGCTATAGACCCTGCGCAACACTTCGCTCTTTTCGAGGTCCCCCGGGACGATGGGCGTGATAGCGCCCCGGGTCCGCAAGGCGTCTTCCCGGACATCAAGCCGCAGGTTAGCCTCTCTGGCCGCTGCATCCCGCCCGTGGCAGAGGTAACACCTGTCGGAGAGAATCGGTCGGATGTCTCGGTTGAAATCGATCGCCTCCGCCGCCAGAGCAGCAACCCAGCAGAGAGGAAGCAGGCAGCCCGTGCACAGCCGCAATACTGACACGTCGGTTCTCACAACGCCTCCTCCTGCCCCGGATCAGAGTCCGAGGGCACCGGCGACGGTGTCCTCGTGCCGTCTGATCGATACTTGGAACGCATCTGCGCATACTCTTCCTTATCCGGAAAGGGGTCGACGGCCCCCTGCTGCTGAGCGCTATCAAAGAGTTTCTCCAGGAAGGGGCAGCACCAG
>JADFMM010000189.1 GCA_022563885.1 Planctomycetota bacterium
TGTAGCCCTTTCACGTGCTAAACAACGGCTAATTGTCACAACTTCGGCCCATCGAACTAAGCTTCCAGGTGCGAACCAACACTGGAGAGAATCAAGAGCACCGCATGAACAGTTCATAGGCTACGTAGCACCCCACGTCGGCGGTGCCATATTAACGAGATGAGAGCAATATGAAATTCGCCGAAGTCAAATTCGAAGCAGCGATAAGAGCGAATGACGAAGGTTGAATGATGAGTGATGAATTGAAGAAAACTCAGCATTCAGAATTCAGCATTCATAATTCACCGACAACGGCGGGCGAATTCATCCTCTACACCACGGAGGACGGGCAATCCCGGGTGGAGTGCCGTTTTGAAAACGAGACGATCTGGCTGTCTCAGGCCTTGATGGCGGAGTTATTTGAAACCACGCCGCAGAATATCACCCTGCATCTGAAGGCACTCTATGAGGACGAAGAAATCAACGAGGCGGCAACTTGTAAGGATTACTTACAAGTTCGCCAGGAGGGTTCTCGTCAGGTTAGCAGATCTGTAAAACACTATAATTTAGAGGCGATTCTGGCCGTCGGTTTCCGCGTTCGCTCTCGCCGAGGTGCTCAATTTCGTGCCTGGGCCAACAGTCGTCTGCAGGAATTCCTCGTCAAAGGCTTTACAATGGACGACGAGCGCTTGAAGAATCCGCCGGTGCCCGGTAGCACGGCTGTTCCTGATTATTTTGACGAATTGCTGGCCCGTATCCGCGATATCCGCGCCAGCGAACGGCGGATGTATCTGCGGGTGAAAGAGCTTTTCTCGCTTGCAGCCGATTACGAGTTGGCCAGAAAGGAAACGGTTCAGTTCTTCCGCATCATTCAAAATAAGCTCCACTTTGCCGCCACAGGGCAGACCGCGGCCGAGCTGATCAGCAGTCGTGCCGATGCCACACGTCCGAACATGGGCCTAACCGTCTGGAAAGGCCAGATCGTCCATAAACAGGATGTCTCGATCGCAAAAAACTACCTCAATGAAAAAGAGATCGATAACTTGAACCGAATCGTGGTGATGTGGCTCGATTATGCGGAGGATCAAGCAAAGCGTCGTAAACAGATTTTCCTCAGGGACTGGCAGCCGAAACTCGACGAGTTCCTCCGCTTCAATGACCGCGAGGTGCTGCCAAACGCCGGAACCATCAGCAAAAAAGAGGCTGATCACAAAGCGACCCACGAATATGAGCTGTTTGCTGAGCGTCGCCGGGTCATCCTGGAAGACGAAGGTGCGACCGATAGCATCAAACAACTCGAAGACCTTTCCAAAAACGAATTATGAAGGATGAATTATGAAGGATGAATTAAAACCAACGCTGACAATGAGGTTGAGAAGCTTCTGCAATTCAGCATTCAGCACTCATAATTTATAATTCTTCATGAGCCCGGAAATTGATATCAAAAATCGCAGCTTCGCGTTTGCTGTTAGAGTTGTGAAGCTTTGTTGCTTTCTGGAGAAGCAAGGGAATGTGTCGCGAACATTGGCTAATCAGTTACTCCGTTCTGGAACCTCTATTGGAGCAAATATTGAGGAAGCTCAAGCAGGCCAAAGTAAGGCTGATTTTGTTGCCAAAATGTCAATTTCACGAAAAGAATCGAGAGAAACACTCTATTGGCTAAAGCTTCTTGCCGCGTCTGAACTGATTGATGAAATTAAATTGGCAGAGATCATAAAAGAGGCTGACGAACTTGTTCGTATCCTGACAAGCATTGTGAAGACAGCACAAAAGGGTAGGAATTATGAAGGATGAATTATGAATGATGAATTGAAACAAAATCAGCATTCTAAATTCAGCACTCAGCATTCGCTATCGCCACCGGCGTCGCATTCAGAATTCAGCATTCATAATTCAGCATTCGCCTCCGGCGCCCCTTCAAAATTCTCAGAAGCTCAATTAGAGCTTGCGATTATTGAGCTTTTGAGTGCGGAGGGGTATCCGCATGTGCTGGGTGAGACGATTGAGCGCCAGCCACAGGAGGTATTGATCAAGGCAGATCTGCGGGCATTCTTGGCGAAGCAGTATGCGAAAGACGGGATTACACCGGGTGAAATCGAGGCGGTGATTCATCAGTTGGAGGCCTATTCGACAGCGGACCTCTACGAGAGCAATAAGGCAATCATGAAGCTGGTTGCGGATGGCTTTCTGCTCAAGCGGGAGGATCGCGATCAGAAAGATCTCTATGTGCAGTTGATCGACTATTCAAATTTGGTCGCTTTTCGGGAGCCCAAAACGGGCGAGGTGCCGTCGATCGTGGCGCAGAAAACGCCTATCTACAACCCAGGCGGCAACATCTTTAAGATGGTGAATCAGCTCGAGATCTACGGCTACGAGAAGCGGATTCCGGATGGCATTCTCTACATCAATGGGCTGCCGCTGGTGGTGTTTGAATTCAAGAGCGCGATCCGTGAGGAGGCGACGATTCACGATGCCTTTGTCCAACTGACAGTGCGCTACAAGCGCGACATCCCGGAGTTGTTTAAATACAATGCGTTTTGCGTGATCAGCGATGGGGTGAACAATAAGGCGGGCTCTTTTTTCGCGCCTTACGAGTTCTTCTATGCCTGGCGTAAGACGGACGGCGGCGATTTGATCGAGAAGGATGGGATCGACTCGCTCTACTCCATGATGAAGGGGCTGTTTAATCCGCTGCGCCTCTGCGATGTGATTCGCAATTTTGTCTACCTGCCGGACACGTCCCGGCGGGAAGAGAAGATTTTTTGCCGGTATCCTCAATACTATGCGGCGACGAAGCTGTATCGAAATATTTTGCTGCACATGCGTCCCGAGGGCGATGGTAAGGGGGGCACCTACTTTGGGGCCACGGGCTGCGGCAAGAGCATTACCATGTTGTTCCTGGCGCGGCTGTTGATGAAGAGTGTGGATCTGGCGAGCCCGACGATCGTGTTGATCACGGACCGCACGGACCTGGACGACCAGCTCTCGGGCCTGTTTACCAATGCCAAGGGTTACATTGGGGACGAGTCGGTGATCAGTGTGGAGAGCCGGTCACAGTTGCGCGGGTTGCTGAAGGGGCGTAAAAGCGGTGGGGTCTTTTTGACCACCATTCACAAGTTTACCGAGGACACGGAGCTGCTGACGGATCGCACTAATGTGATCTGTATCTCGGATGAGGCGCACCGCACCCAGGTGAATCTGGACCAGAAGGTGAGGGTCACGGAAGAGGGGGTGAAGCGGACCTATGGGTTTGCCAAGTATCTGCACGACTCGCTGCCGAACGCGACCTATGTGGGCTTCACGGGCACGCCCATCGATGCGACGCTGGATGTGTTCGGCGAGGTGATCGACGCCTACACCATGACGGAATCGGTGGCCGATGAGATCACGGTGCGCATCGTTTACGAAGGCAGGGCGGCAAAGGTGTTGCTGGACAACAGTAAGCTGGAGGAGATCGAGGACTACTATGCCCGTTGCGCGGATGAGGGGGCCGGCGACTACGCAATTGAGGAGAGCAAACGGGCCAACCTGCAAATGAACGCCATTCTCGGCGACCCTGACCGGTTGAAGGCCTTGGCAGCAGACTTCGTCGACCATTACGAGGCACGCATCGAAGAAGGGGCCACGGTCGCGGGCAAGGCCATGTTTGTCAGCAGCAACCGTCCCATTGCCTATGCGTTCTACCAGGAAGTGATAGCCCTGCGTCCCGAGTGGGCCCAAGTGAAGGTCTGTGCCGACGGGGAGGAACTTACAGAAGAGGAGAAGAAACAGATCATGCCCATGGAACGTATCAAACTGGTGATGACCCGTGACCAGGATGATGAACGCGCTTTGTACGATATGCTGGGGACCAAAGAATACCGCAAAAAATTGGATCGGCAGTTCAAGACCTCGAAATCCAATTTCAAAATCGCCATCGTGGTCGATATGTGGCTCACCGGCTTTGATGTGCCCTTCCTGGACAGTATGTACATTGACAAGCCGGTCAAACGGCACAACCTGATCCAGACCATCTCACGCGTGAATCGGAAGTATCAGCAGAAGCAGAAAGGCCTGCTCGTCGATTATATCGGGATCAAGAAACAGATGAATCTGGCCCTGGCCCATTACTCCAAGGCCGACACGGCCAACTTTGAGGAAATCAAGCAATCTATCGTGGTAGTCAGAGATCATCTGGACCTGATGCGGGCGATCTTCCACGGGTTCGACTCGGCCCCCTATTTCTCCGGTCAGCCCATTGCCCAATTGCACTGCCTCAACATGGCGGCGGAATATTGCCAGATGACCGACAAAATCGAGAAGCGTTTCATGTTCCTGGCCAAACGGATGAAAGCGGCCTACGACATCTGCGTGGGCTGTGATGAATTCACTCAGGACGAGCGGGACCAGGTCCATTTCTACATGGCGGTCCGCTCCATCGTGTTCAAGCTCACCAAGGGTAACGCCCCAGACCTGGCTCAAATGAACGCCAAAGTACAACGGATGATTGCCGAGGCCTTGAAGAGTGATGGTGTCGAAGAAATCTTCAAGATGGGGCAGGGGGATACCTCTGAGGTGGATATTTTCGACCCGGACTACCTGGCCAAGATCGAAAAGATCAAGCTGCCCAACACCAGAATCAAGCTGCTCCAGCAGTTGCTGGCCAAGGCGATCGAAGAGTTCAAGAAGGTCAACAGGCTCAAAGGCGTCGATTTTTCCCAGCAATTCAAGGCCCTGGTGGACAAATACAATGACCGCAGCGAGCAGGATATCCTCAGGAGCGAGGTGCTGGAGAACTTCACCGACGAGATAATCGACCTGTACCACGCCATAAAAAAGGAGAAAGACTCCTTCGCCGAACTGGGCATTGATTTCGAAGAAAAGGCCTTCTACGACATCCTCAAAGCCCTGACCATCAAGTACGATTTTGAATACCCCGAGGACAAACTCCTCGAGCTCGCCAAAAAAGTGAAGGTCATCGTCGACGACAAAGCCAGATACACCGACTGGAGCCGGCGCGACGACATCAAGGCCGAACTGAAGGTGGACCTCATCATCCTACTCGCTGAACATGGATACCCTCCGGTCGACCGCGACGAGGTCTACAAAGAGATCTTCGAACAGGCGGAGAACTTCAAGAAATATCAAAAGGAAAAAGGGGGCTGAAGGAAGAGGAGAGAAAGGGGTCGGATTTGGCGGTCACAAACCCAGAAGTGCAAGGTCAAACGCCTGAACCCTTGGTCTGCCGTGTGGTGATGGCCGTCGGCATTGTTGTTGCCCTTTTGCCTTGCCTCAATCGATCCGGTGCAGTGTGGTCCGCCTTTAGCTCGCTTTCTGTCTTGCACCCGCAGAATTCTCACTACTTCCTCTGGTGGGGCGAGCCGACCACTCTCATCACCTCGGCAGAACACTATGGGGCGGTGCTGAAACCTGACTTTAACTACCGAACCTATCTGGCGACGTCGGCGGCCGAGCATGGTCCTGAGGCCTATGGACCTGGCAAGTAAGCCCCCGCGCCAATGCCGTGAAGCCTTGCATCGTTGATGGCCAGGGCTCCTTCGCGTAACTTGTCGCGATCCAGCGACAGATCTTTGAGGTACACACCCTCTGTTTCCCCAACGGGCAGCACGGGTTTCCGATACCGATCGAGATCGTACCAGGCGTTGTGGTGGAAGCGGAAGGTCTCGGGTGCGGTTCCGGGACCGACGTTGACGTAGTGTTGAATCCTCGTGTCGTAGATAATCAGGTTGTGTTCAAACAGGCCGTCGCGACAGGGGGAGAACTGCGCGTCGCGGTTCTCCTGAAGGATGCGAATGATCCACTTCTCGGGCAGGATGATGGTGTTGTGGTGAACATGGCCGCCAGCCGAGGTGGCCCAGGCGACTGGTGCCGTGCTCCCGATGAAGTGGTTGCCGGCGATGGTGATGTTCTTTGCCTCATATCCCTGCACCCGGGGACGAAAGAATTGTAAGCCCGTATGACCGCCTAGGTTGATGGATCGGTGTCCTGCGTTTCGGAAGAGACAGCGCTGCACGAGCACATCCTCCGTACCTCCCTTCAACTGAACGCCGTTGGATTGTGAGAATCCCTCGCGTCCGATGAAGGTGCAGTCCTCAATGAGACCGCGGTGGCAGCCGACCATGTCGATGCCGGAGCCGCCCCAGCCTTCGAAGCGGCAGTTGCGGATCACGAAGTCCTCCACACCGGATAGCTTCAGTGCATCGTGATTGCCCGTGGGGCCTGTCTCGATGATGGTGACATCTTCCAGGACGATGTGGTGCGCCGGGGTTTCAATGGAGCCGCCATCGTCAATGTTGATGCCATTGCTAGGGAAACCCGCGACTCGGAGGTGCCTCAGCGTGATGTGGCTACAGTTTGCCAGGTGAAGCGCCTGCTTGCCACCCGCGAAGAGAGGTGGGTTGTTGGGGTCTCGCCCCTCTATGACGATGGGCCGGTCTTCGCGACCGGCAACATTGCGGAGAGAGTGGCCGCCTCCATAGCGACCGGGCGCCAGGGACAGCCTACTGCCCGGCTTTAGGTTCCTCAGGGCTTTCTTAAGTTCCGCCTCATTGGAGACAGAGATTGCCGTGCCTTTTGCGCCGACGGTTGCCGAAACAGAGAACAATGCTGCCGAGCACAGCATGCGCAAGTATTTCTTCATGCTGCGAGTTCCAAAGTGTTAGGCGCTTGATGCGCTGGCTGATTCGTCTACCGGGGAGAACGCTACAGGCCAATCTTGGAGATCGTCGGGCAGGCGTGAGAGGCGAGGATGTGCACTCTGGCCCGTGGCGCCGTGACGGCGGGGCACCTCAGTGCGCGTTTGTAGCCGTCTGCATCTCTTCCGTTTTCCTATGGGGGTTTTGAAACCCTAGCGGCCCGGTTTCTAGGCAGAGAATGCCTCTTGCATAGCCTCCAGCCAGCGGGGAACCGCCTGCCAGGGGTCCTCCTTGGCTTCGTATTCCAAGGCCACATAGCCCTGGTACTGAGCATCACGGAGAAGTTTGACGATGCGGGCCAAGTCGGTCTTTTCTTTAGGAGCATCTCCTCGCCGGACTTCGACCTTCACCTGGACGTTCACGGCATAGGGGGCGCAGGCGGCCAAGTCACGGTAGGGGTCGTCGGAGTGAAAGTTGCCGGTATCCAAATTGATGCCGACCCAGGGACTTTGCACGGCGCGGACGATGTCCAACAGATCCTGGACCTCCGCCACAATCCCGCCGTGGTTTTCAATGCCGAGAAAGATCCCTTTCTTGCTCGCATAGTCCCCGCATTCTTCGATGGCGGAGATGCAGAGTTTTTTCGATTCGGCCATGGAAACGCCCTGTTGGGCCCTGCCGGTGAAGATGCGGATATGGGGGGCGCCCATGAGAGCGGCATGATCGACCCACTGCTTGACCCAGGCGATCTCTTTATCCCGTTTAGCGCCTGGTGGGTAGGTAAAGGTGTTGCGGACGGCCGTGCCACTGATGGCAATGCCCCGCAGATAGGCGTGTCGCCGAATCTTCAGCAGGAACGCCTCGTCGAGGTCCTCGGGAAAATAGTAACTCGTCAGTTCGGTGCCCACGCATCCGTGCTCTGCGCAATAATCGACGAACTGGAAGAGGTTCAATGTCCCTGCGGAGAAGAACTTGCGGAAGGAGTAGGCCGCCAGACTGAGCTGAAGACGAACGGGTTCGGATCGCTTGAAGGGCTCGATGGCAAAGGCTGCAGGACCAATGGTCCCCAAACCGGCGATGCCGAGGCTGCAGGCCTTCAAGAAGTGACGACGGGGTAGGGCGTCTTTCATGGCGGGGCTCCTAATTGAACGTTCTGTAAGGAATCAAAGGGCAAAGCCTTCTTTTTCACCCATGGCGGCAATTATAGCACAGGGCGCTGCTGGGTTCAAAAAACAATTGTGCGACCTTGAAAGGCGGGGACAGCCTGACAGCCTGGTGGTCGGCATGTCGACCGGTGGGTTGTACGAACTCTCTTTCGGTGGATCGTTCCTGGAGTCGCATCGAGCAGCCGTTCGGACAAGACCCGATCTACAGCCTCTGTTTTGTCTCGGAAGGCGGCGTGCTCGTGGGTACGCAGAGGTTGGACCGCATTCGAACCCCGTAGACGCGACCGCTCAGGATTGCCCCAGCCAGCGCGTTCCCGGAGATGGGTTCAGGGCGGTCGCATGCAGGTTTTGCTAAAACCATTGCTCTTTTCCTCGGTCCGTTACTGACATCTCAACGGGGTAGTAATCAGTGCAAAAGTAATCAGTATCTGGGGCCAAACCGACTACCGACTACTGATTACCGATTACTGACTACTTTGACTTCGAGAATCAGCCAGGACCGTGTTTTTCCAGCGGCACGCGAGAAACAGCACTCACATGCGATTGCCCCGGAGATGGGTTTCGGACGCTTGAACCTGTTTGGGATTCTTGGTAGTATGCCGTGGTCCGGTGGATCCGCGTGGGTCGCTGAATCCATTACATGTTACTCTAAGAGCGAAGGCAAATCGTCATGGTTGAACGAAACTCTCTGCTGTTAGTCACGCTCCTGTTGGGCTTCTTTGGGAACGCCTCGACGGCAGAGGAGACCGCCGTTGGCAAGGCGCTCTACGCGCAGTCCTGCGCCGCCTGTCACGGAGTCAAGTTGGAGGGCGGCAAAACCCAGAGCCTCATCGATTCCATCTGGCAGTTTGGTCAAAAGCGGAGTTATGTCTTTCGCAACATCAAGTATGGCATTGCCGATTTCGCCATGCCAGCCTACGAAGTCGCACTTACCGACAAGCAGATCGATCAGGTGATTGATTACATTCTTGCCATGGAGAAGGAAATCGGCACACCCAAACCGCCCTTGCCGCAAGCACTGCACACACTGGACTACCAGGTCAAAGTGGAGGTGGTGGCCGATGGCTTGGATGTCCCCTGGGCGATTGATTTCTTGGACAAACGGCGAGCCCTCGTCACGGAACGAGGGGGACAGCTGCGGACAGTGGTCGATGGGAAGTTACTGCCCCAACCGGTCTCGGGGACACCCGAGGTGGTCGCCGAGGGACAGGGTGGCTTGATGGATGTGGCCGTGGATCCCGAGTACGCGGAGAATGGCTGGATCTACTTGGCCTACAGTCATGCCTTGCCCAAGAGAGAGGGGAAAGGACGCCCTCTGACGATGACGCGTCTGGTTCGTGGCCACATTCGGGAGAACGCATGGGTCGATCAGGAGGTCCTCTATGAGGCGGCTCCGGAGTTCTACGGGTCGACACGCCATCACTATGGGTGCCGTATCGTGTTTGACCCGGAGGGGTATCTCTACTTCTCGGTGGGCGAGCGGGGTATCGGGCGCCACGCTCAGGATCTGAGCCGGCCCACAGGCAAGGTGCATCGGATTCACCGTGATGGTTCGATCCCCAAGGGGAACCCATTTGTTGGGGTGGAGGCCGCACTGCCGACGATATTTACCTACGGCAATCGAAATCCGCAGGGCCTGGCGGTTCATCCGCAGACGGGAAGGGTCTGGGAGAGTGAACATGGCCCGATGGGGGGGGACGAGCTCAACCTATTGTCCGCCGGACGGAACTATGGATGGCCCGAAGTCTCCTTCGGCCGCAATTATAATGGCAACATCATTTCCGAGCTTAGTGATAGGGCCGGCATTGATGCGCCCGCTCTCTACTGGAAGCCATCGATCGCGGTTTGCGGGATCGACTTTGTGCGAGGTGACCGTTTTCCAAAGTGGCGGAATCAACTGCTCGTTGGCGCGCTGAAGTATGAAGAGGTGCGCCTGCTGGATATTCGAGGAGATCGGGTCATCCATCAGGAAATCATTTTGAAGAATGCGGGACGCGTGCGCGATGTCGCTTGCGGACCGGATGGGGCGGTCTATGTCGTCCTGAACGGACCGGGTACGGTTCTGCGTCTCACCCCCGCGGATCCCGATGGTGTGTTCAGCTCGTTGTAGCCTGAACCCGCGAACGTCATGCTCCGGCCTCCGTCGTCTCGCCGCCTGTTGATTGGCTGTGCGGTCGTTCACTCTTTTCTAGCAGGCCGCTGGATGACGCTAAAAGCGACGCTATTCGTCAAGAAAGAGAGAGTTTCCCTGACTGTTTGGGGGTGGATGTGCCTATTCATCTGTTTCACCCTTGGGGTCTTCGCATGCGTTGCCAATGTCGATTCCTTTCTTTCCTATAGTCAACCCATTGATGCCAACATCCTGATTGTGGAAGGGTGGGTGCCGGACTACGTACTGAAAGAAGCAATCGAGCAGTTTAATCGAGGTCGCTGTGAACTCATCGTCACCACGGGGGGACCCTTGGCCCGCGGGTACCATCTGTCTCAGCACAAGACCTATGCGGAATTGGCCGCTGCCTCTCTACTGAAGATGGGCGTGCCGGAGGACCGAGTCAAGGCGCTGCCCTGCCCCCGGGTCAAAAAAGATAGGACCCGAGAATCGGCCCTGGAAGTGCAAAGATGGTTGTCCGAGAATCCAAAGATCGTCAGATTGAGGTTGATGACGCTTGGGCCTCACGCCCGACGGAGCTATCTGATCTACAGAAAGATATTGCCCTCGATCTACGGACTGGGAGTCACTTCCGTTCCGAATGAGCAGTACCATCCGGATACGTGGTGGAGAACCAGCGCCGGCGTTCGAGAGATCATGTCCGAAGGCGTCGCCTATCTCTATGCGTGGTGCCGGGAATAAGATTCGTATTGAGACCGCCTGCCGGCTCAGTAATCTCTATTCTCATCGACTGGAAGGTAGACCCCACACCAGTACCTAGTGGTATTCTCCTCCGCACTGAGCCACTCGGTGTGTCCGTCAAAGAAGAGGTTATTGCACCCCATGGTTCGGTGTCGATCCTGGGCGACGCGACGGGTCTGGTTGTTGCCCCGGTTGGTGGAATTCGAAGCGGCTAAATGGGTGCGGGACCAGACGTCCAGGTAGTTGAAGTTCCGGAACAGGTCCAGCTCATAGCGGTCTCGGACGACCGGACGCCAGTCACCCGCCTCGTTGTCGGCGAGGTAGATCCGCTCGGCGGAGTGCTTGATGTTGCTGATTTTGGTCGGGTTCATCTCCTGTTGCCCGTTGCCGGCGGCCTGCGGATTGTCGAAGTCCCAGGCGTTCACGACGTAGTCGATCGTTTGTTCGCCATTGCCCTTGCCGTTCTCCCCCGACCCCGTGCGCGGGAACGCCGGGCACTGATAGGCATCGACCTCCAGATAGTCTTTCCCTTCTATGTCGGTCAACCGTTTGCCGCCCAGATTGGGCAAGAAGGCGATAATCCACTTGACCTCATTATTGTCCAAGGCGCGGGGTACGAAGTTGTCGTTCTCCTGGGCATAGATGGTCATGGCGACACCGATCTGCCGGATATTGCTGAGACACGCAACCGCCCAGGCCTGTTTTCGAGCCCGGCCTAAGGCTGGCATCAAGATGCCCATCAGAACCGCAATGATGGCGATGACGACCAACAATTCGATTAGCGTGAAACCTCTGCGTCTATTCATTGGGCACTCCTCTTTCTTGAAATCAACAACAAGTCAGCCTCGTCGCCAGACAGATCGGGGCATGCGTTGTAACCATGGTTGCATGCACGGTTTCGCGTTTTCATCGAGCAACGAACAACCATTATACAATCGGATGTAGCCAACTACCAATGTGTTCCCACTTTTGCACGGGTTCTAATCATTGAGGTTTTGTGGACGCCTCTAATACTGTACCAAACTTTGGCTGAAATCAATTGAGAAACGTCGGGGACCAAATATATTCTCAGTTTTTCCCGTTCATAAGGAATGCACATGATTTCGCCATACTGG
>JADFMM010000451.1 GCA_022563885.1 Planctomycetota bacterium
ATCAGGGTAAAACCTCTTTTTCGATTCATGGTTACTCCTGCGCAGATCCAGACTGGCGCTCTTTGCGGCTCTTTTCGGTTTGGCTCACTTTGCATTTGGGACAACGGTCCGGAAAGTCGTTCTGGGAACTGCCGTAAAAGAATACGGCCAGGCAGTCGACTCCGGACACTTTTTCGCCTGATACAGACTCGCCTTGCCGCATTGGTCTCAAGGGAGTCCCGGTCCCGATCTTTGGCCGGGCGCTGCGCTTTCCTGCACCGCCGCATAGAAATCCCTCTCGCCCATCTCCCGTGCTGCCTCACAGGTGGTGTTCTTGCACTTCACCCAGATCTTGGAATCGGCATCGATACCGCTGAGGCCGGCGCTGCCCGTCCCAGCGGTGAATCTGTATATGAAGAAGGCGGCCAACAGCAAGCAGATTGAGGTAATGCTATAGGCAAGGTTCTTATTCACTGTCAAAACCTAACATAAAATGGGAAGTCCTTCGAATGGTCCAAACGGCTCTCCAGTATACGATACTCTCGACAAGTTTTGCAACGGTGCAGCGGCGCATCATAAGGTTCGCACTTTGGAGTTGCGACGGCACGAAGAAGTCACCATGACGCCGATCTTGAGGCGGCAAGCGCCATTAATAGTCAGAGAACCGGCGCATCCAACGGGGCCAATCTTCCGGTTGGGCGAGGCCCGCCGTGGTCCAGGGACCCGTGGTGTCGAAACCGCGGTGCCATTTCAAGGTCCACAGCTCCTTGAGACCGACCCTTCGGGCGGACCAATCCATGAAGAGCATGTTGATCGTGCCGTTGGCATGTCGCGGGACGGCAAAATGTCCCATCTCATCGGTGGTGCCGGGGCTTCCCGAGCTAAAGGAAATATCAGTGGGTGGGGGGCTGTCGGTATGCCGAGGCCAGGCATCGTGCCAGGTGGCATCACCAAACACGGGTATCTGGTCCCTATGCGACACGTTCCCGGTGCTCTTCCAAAACCACTCTTCCAGACGAGAGCCACGATCCTGGGTCATGGAGTTGGTCCAACTGTTGATGCTGTAGCTGAAAACATACCTGTATTCGCCTCCACCGGGTAGGTCCATCATACGAAACGCTGCTTCAAATGCGCCCGGAGAGCCACCCACTGTGACGACTTCTCTGGTCGCATCGGGACAGAGGAGCAGGTCCCATTCATCCTTGTAGTAGGGGCGCAGGGCATTCGGCCAGAGCGTCCTCTCGCCGGTATTCCATCCTTCGTTGAAGCGACCGTCGTGGTCGTTGGTGTAAAAGTTAAAAAAGAATCCCCAGTTGTTCAGGCGCGCCTGACAGGCAACGGCTCTTGCCTGTTTTCGGACACGCGACAAGGAAGGCATCAGGACTGCCATCAGCACGGCAATGATGGCGATGACGACCAAGAGTTCTATTAGGGTAAAACCTCTTCTTCGATTCATGGTTATTCCTCCTCCGATGCGGACCGACGTTCTCTTCGGCTCTTTTCGGTTTGGCTCACTTTGCATTTGGGACAACGGTCCGGAATGTCGTTCTGGCTGCTGCCGTAAAAGAATACGGCCAGGCAGTCGGATTCCGGACATTTTTTCGCTTTATACACACTAGTCGGTTTGCCGCATTGGTCGCAAGGAAGTCCCGGTCCCGATCTCCGGCCGGGCTCTGTGTTGCCCTCCAACGCCGCATAGAAATCCCTTTCACCCATCTCTTTCGCTGCCTTACAGTTGGCATTCTTGCACTTCACCCAGATCTTGGAGTCGGCATCAATGCCGGCGAGACCGGCGCTGCCAGCGCCGCTGGTGAATTTATAGGTGAGGAAAGCCACCACCATTAGGCAAACTGAGATAATGCTATAGGCGAGGTTCTTATTCACTGTCAAAACCTAACAAAAATGGGGAGTCGATAGAATGCTCCAAAGAACTCTCCAGTATACGATACTCTCGACAAGCTTTGCAACGGTGCAGCGGGCCAAATAGTGAGAAAAGCATGTAAATGTAGCCGCGGAGTCCTGTAAGAGCATATGGCTGGTGTGGTGCCAGGGTTGTTCCAGGTCTGTTTGTGAGTTGATTCCGCCGACATTCGGTCATGAAGCCGGTTCTGAAGGGAGTCACGATCCCCCCAATTGCCGCACGGCGTCTATTCTTTCCCAGTACTGAAGCAATGCCTGAGAGCCTTTGTGCGTCATTTGATAGCGGGTATGGGGGACCTTGCCGTTGAAGGATTTATGGACATTCAGGTAGCCTGCGCTTTCAAGCTTCTCTATGTGTTTGGAGAGATTTCCTCTCGTCAGACCAAGCGTCGTCCGCAAGAAGTTAAAATCAGCCTCTGCACTGCCGGTCAGAATCATCATGATTCGCAACCGTGCCGGTTCGTGAATCACCTTGTCAAACTCCATTGACGTAGTCTCCTCCCAGGTGACTGATCCGCTTGATCATCCTTGTTCCCCAGGGCGGTACACTGACTATTATCAAACAGGTCATGGATGCGACGAGCAAGATAGAATACAGGCAAACCAACACGGGGTTTCCGTCAACGAACGCCCGACTTCCAAAATTTAGGAGGGGATGGCAATACCCGCTAAGAGGCATAGATTGATGGAGAGGGAGATCAGAACAGGGATCGTTCGATTCCGGGCGTAGGCGTGCGTCCAATGGGGGATTTGATTGAGTGTCTCGGTGTCCTGCGCTTTGGGTCTTTCAGGCGTGTGATAAGTCTCTCCTGTAATTCTGCGTTGTGATCCAGGAGGTACAAGTTGTAGGCCAGCCCCAAGTAGCAATGGACCACGCCGGTCGCTATTGCGGTCCAAGTGCCGTCTGGCCGCGCCTCGACAGACCGCTGGAAGGTACAGTAGGAATTGTACAATTGAAGGATCGGATGGCGGTCGGCGAGGGGCTTCTTGATTTCGGCGTTTCCCCACTCGGGATCGAGGATTTCCTTTAAGTAGTCGGACAGGAAATCGGCAAAGTACTTCCACTTTTTGGAGTAGCGTATCTTGTTGCCGACGGCAACTACGCGATAACCCGCGTGATCCGTCGAGATGATTGGTCTGCCAAGACCTTGCTGTTGAGTTCGGATCAGTTCTTGTGCTTCAT